>NZ_JBFBIV010000153.1:0-12497 GCF_040702025.1 Streptomyces sp. NPDC088194
AGGTCTCATCGAGCGCGTGGCCGTTGACGCTGACCCGGCCCTGGGCGTCGCAGCAGGTGACGCGGTCGCCGCCGACACCGATCACGCGTTTGACGTAGTCGGTGCCACTGGTGGTGGAGAAGGAGTCCTTGCCGTCGAACACGATCACGTCTCCCCGGCGGGGCGTGCCGCCGAAACGGTACGCCAGCTTGTCGACCAGCACCCGGTCGCCGATCCGCAGCGTGTTCTCCATGGAGGAGCTGGGCACTTCGAAAGGCTCCACCACGAAGTGGCTGACCAGCAGCAGTGCCGCGCAGCAGGCGAGAGCGAGCAGCAGCGTGCGGTTCCAGTCGTCCCACCAGTCGGCGAGGCGCTCCCTCATGACGGAACGCGACCGCTCCTCCAAGTCCGCCTCGTCGGCGGTGGGGGAACGGTCGCGCTCCGGGGTCACTGCTTCGCTGTCCATCGGGGCGGAAGCTTATCCGGCCCGCCCCAAGGGAGAGTCAAACGATCAGTTGTCGCGCTTCTCCTTGATCTTCGCGGCCTTGCCGCGCAGCTCACGGAGGTAGTACAGCTTCGCGCGGCGCACGTCGCCGCGGGTGACGACCTCGATCTTCTCGACGATCGGGGTGTGCACCGGGAAGGTGCGCTCGACGCCGACGGAGAAGCTGACCTTGCGGACCGTGAAGGTCTCGCTGATGCCCGCGCCCTGGCGGCGGATGACGACGCCCTTGAACTGCTGCACACGGGAGCGGTTGCCCTCGATGACGCGCACGTGGACGTTGACGGTGTCGCCGGGGCGGAAGGCCGGCACGTCGGTGCGCACGCTGGCGCTGTTGACGCTCTCGATGAGGTTGGTCATGGTCGTTCGTCGCTTCCTCGCCGATGCCACAGGTCATCGACGGCATGTCGTCTTGGATGTTCGGGTTGTCCTACGGTGCGGTCGCCCGGCACCGGGCGGCGGCTGTCCCCCTGTGGCAGGGGCGCGCGCCGGGCAGGCAACAGCGGGTCATTCTTCCACGGCGTCGGGGTTGCGCCCAAATCGGCCGTCGGGACCCGGCTGCCAGCCCAGGATGCTGAGCATCTCGCGGTCCTTCTTGTCGAAGGCCGCGGGGTCGGCGCGCTCGATCAGGTCGGGCCGGTGCGCGACCGTACGGCGCAGCGCCTCGTCGCGGCGCCAGCGGGCGATCTTCCCGTGGTGGCCGCTGAGCAGCACCTCGGGGATGCCGCGGCCGCGCCAGGCCGGCGGCTTGGTGAAGACCGGGCCCTCCAGCAGGTCGGCCATGGCGCCGGGGGCGAAGGAGTCGTCGGCGTGCGACTGCGCGTTGCCGAGGACGCCGGGCAGCAGCCGGGCGACGGCCTCGGTGACGACCAGGACGGCGGCCTCGCCGCCGGCCAGGACGTAGTCGCCGATGGAGACCTCGTGGACCGGCATCCTGGTGGCGTACTCGGCGGTGACGCGGCTGTCGATGCCCTCGTAGCGGGCCGGGGTGAAGATGAGCCAGGGGCGCCGGGACAGCGCCACGGCGGTCGCCTGGGTGAAGGGGCGGCCGCTGGGGGTGGGGACGACCAGCACGGGCTCGTGGGCGCCTTGTTCGTACCCGTCGGCGATGGTCTGGTCGAGGGCCTCGCCCCAGGGGCCGGTCATCATCACCATGCCGGGGCCGCCGCCGTACGGGGTGTCGTCCACGGTGTGGTGGCGGTCGCCCGCCCAGCCGCGCAGGTCGTGCACGCGGACGTCGAGGCGGCCGGCCGCGCGGGCCTTCCCGACCAGGGAGACGTCCAGCGGTTCGAGGTACTCGGGGAAGATCGTGACGACGTCGATCCGCATGTCAGGCGCCGTCGCTCTCGCGCCGCGCGTCGCCCGCACCGGACGCGTCACCCTCGTCCCTGGCGGCGTTCTCGGCGCCCGCGCCGGCACCTTCACCGGCTTCGACCTCGGCGTCGGCATCGGCATCGGCATCGGCATCGGCCTGAGCACTGGCCACCTGGGCGTCCGCCTCGTCCAGCAGCCCGGGCGGCGGGTCGATCACGGCCCGCTGCGCGTCCAGGTCGATCTCGGGCACGATCTCCATGACGAACGGCACCAGCACCTCGCCGCCGCCGGTGCGCGCCACCACCAGCAGGTCCTGGTACGGCAGGTGCGAGACCTCGGTGATCCGGCCGACCTCGCGGCCGTCCACGGTCACCACGTCGAGGTCGATGAGCTGGTGGTCGTAGAACTCCTCGGGGTCCTCCGGGGTCTGCTCCGGGTCGACCTCGGCGATCAGCATGGTGCCGCGCAGCGCCTCCGCGCCGTTGCGGTCGCTGACGCCCTCGAAGCGCAGCATCAGGCGGCCGCTGTGCACCCGGCCGGTGGCGATGGTGAGCGGCCCGGTGGCGGCCGGGTCGGTGGCCAGTACGGCGCCGGGCGCGAGCCGCAGTTCCGGCTCGTCGGTGCGCACTTCGACGCTCACCTCGCCCTTGATGCCGTGGGCGCGTCCGATCCGGCCGACTACGAGCTGCACGTCCTGCTCAACTCCCGCTGTGGGAACGGTGGGAACCGCACCTGAGGGGCGCGGCGGAAACGCACCGGGCCGGAGGCGGTGTAGCCGCCTCCGGCCCGGTGCAACGAAAACCCGATGTGCCCGCGGCGAACGCCGGCACGTGCGGGGCACGGCAGGGCGCGCTCAGCGCACCTGGTCCACGTCGACGAGGTCGACGCGGACACCACGGCCGCCGAGAGCGCCGACGACGGTGCGCAGCGCGCGGGCCGTGCGGCCGTTGCGCCCGATGACCTTGCCGAGGTCGTCGGGGTGCACCCGGACCTCCAGCACACTGCCTCGGCGCAGGGTCCGCATGCCGACCTGCACATCGTCGGGGTTGTCGACGATGCCCTTCACGAGGTGCTCAAGGGCCTCCTCAAGCACGCTCAGGCCCCGGTGGACTCGGCAGAGGCGGTGGCCTCGGCGTCGTCGGCCTTCTTGTCAGCCTTGTCGGCCTTCTTGGCCTTGGGGGTGATCGCCTCACCCTTCGGCTCGTCGGCGGTGTCCTTGGCGGCGGCCTCGAACAGCGCGCGCTTGTCGGCCTTCGGCTCCGGCTGGAGCAGCGGGGCCGGGGCGGGCTCGCCCTTGAACTTCTGCCAGTCGCCGGTCAGCTTCAGGATGGCGAGCACGGGCTCGGTCGGCTGCGCGCCGACGGAGAGCCAGTGCTGCGCGCGCTCCGAGTCGACCTCGATGCGCGACGGGTTCTGCACGGGGTGGTACAGACCGATCTCCTCGATGGCCCGGCCGTCACGGCGGGTACGGGAGTCGGCGACGACGATGCGGTAGTGAGGCGCACGGATCTTGCCCAGGCGCTTCAGCTTGATCTTGACTGCCACGGGAGTGGGTTCTCCTGAAGTTGACGTGTTTGGGCACACGGACGGCCCACGTGGGGTTGTGGAAGTCGTGCGCCCGACGGACGCGTCAGCCGAAGGAGAGAGGGTTCCTGCACGGCTGTCGAGTTCTCAGCTAAACATTGTGCCACAGTCAGCCGACCCCAACGACCTCCGGGATACGGAACGGCTGCCCGCACGCTCCGCACATGATCGGGGCCTGGGCCAGCACCGAGGGCACCACCCGGACATTCCGCCCGCAGTCGCAGACGGCCTTGACGCGCACGCCGCCGCCCGAGGAGCCGTGCCGGGCGGCAGGTCCACGGAAGGAGCGGGCGGTGTCGGCGGTGGTGGCCACGGTGTGCGCCTTCAGAGCGCGCTGGAGCCGCTCGATGGTGCCCCGGTAGCGCTTACGGGTGTCGGGGCGCATCACCACGAGCGAGAAGCCGCTGCTGGGATGCGGCTCGTCGGCGTGGTCCAGGCCCATCTCGTCGGCGATGGCGAGGAATCTGCGGTTGTGGTAGCGGCCGGCGCGTGAGGTGTCGCGGATGCCGCGGGCCGCGGCGATCCCGTGCACAGCCTCGTGCAGCAGCCTTTCGAAGGAGAGCTCGGTGCCGCAGGCGGACGAGGACTCTCCGATCAGGGACTCGGGCGCGGCCAGATCGGGCAGCTCGGGATGGTGCCGTTGAATATCGGCCCAGGCGACTGCCAGCTCGGCGGCGAGAACAGGTGGTGTCGTGCTCACGCCGTGACAACGAGCCGGGCGCCCCCGGTGTTCCGATTCCGGGCTAGCCCAATTAATTTGCACTGATCGGTCAGTTCCGGATGTTGCGCATGGATACGCATGACGCAGGGCGGGTGCGGAGGGACCGGAGTAACACCGGTGAACCTGCGCACCCGCCCCAAGCGCGGACGTATGAACATATTCCGTACACCGCTGATCGGTCAGCGGACGCCGGAGGGAACCGGCCGGCGCGGATGAGCCCGAGGCCCGACGCCCGACCCGGGACCCGAGGCCCGACGCGGGCCTGGCGGGCCCGGTGGCGCCGGCCTGGTTGCCGCGGACCTAGTAGGCGCGGGCCACGATGGCCACGGTCCCGGGTGCGTCGTCGGCGACGGGCACCGATCCGTCCTCGGCGACCAGGCAGCGCACCGAGACGCCCTGCTCGGCCAGCTTCGCCTCGCCCTCCGGCCCCAGGTCCGCCCACGGGATGCGGGCCCAGCCGGTGGCCGCGGCCTCGGCGGCCTCGGCGACCGTGGCCACGTCCACGGTCCGGGACAGCCGGCGGTCGCGGGACTCCTGGAGCAGCCGCGCCTGGTCCTCTTCCATCGCCTTGGGCAGCAGGGTCTCCAGCGCGTCCAGAGAGACCGGCTCCTTGCCGCCGGGGATGCGGCGGGCGACCATCGCGGTGCCGCCGGCCAGGTCGCGCGGGCCGATCTCGACCCGCAGCGGCACGCCCTTGAGCTCCCAGTCGACCGCGCGGCGCCCGAAGGGGGTGTCGGTGCGGTCGTCCACGACCACCCGCATCCCGGCCGCGCGCAGCTTCTCGCCGACCTCGTGCACCTTCGCCACGACGGCCTCGTCGTCCTTGATCGCCATCACCACGACCTGCACGTGCGCCAGCCGCGGCGGCACCCGCAGCCCGTTGTCGTCGCCGTGCATCATCACCAGCGCGCCGATCATCCGCGTGGTGCTCCCCCAGGACGTCTGCCAGACGTGCTCCTGGGTGCCCTCCTTGGACAGGTACGACGTGTTGAACGCCTTCGCGAAGTTCTGCCCCAACTCGTGGCTGGTGCCAAGCTGGAGCGCCTTGCCGTCACCCATCATCCCCTCCAGGGTGAGGGTGTTGATCGCGCCCGCGAACCGCTCCTTGACGGTCTTGCGGCCCGGCACCACGTCCATCGCCAGGACGTTCTCCATGAAGTCGCCGTACACGTCGTACTGGATACGGGAGGCGAACTCGCGGGCGTCGTCCTGGGTGGCGTGCGCGGTGTGCCCCTCCTGCCACAGGAACTCCGTGGTGCGCAGGAACAGCCGCGGCCGCAGCTCCCAACGCACCACGTTCGCCCACTGGTTGATCAGCAGCGGCAGGTCGCGGTAGCTCTGCACCCACTTGGAGAAGTACTCGTTGATGATCGTCTCGGACGTCGGCCGGACGACGATCGGCTCCTCCAGCTCCTTGCCGCCGCCGTGCGTCACCACCGCCAACTCCGGCGCGAAGCCCTCCACGTGCTCGGCCTCGCGGGTGAGGTAGGACTGCGGGATGAAGAGCGGGAAGTACGCGTTCTGCGCGCCGACCGCCTTGATCCGCGCGTCCATGTCGGCCTGCATCCGCTCCCACAGACCGTAGCCGTACGGCCTGATCACCATGGTGCCGCGCACCGGTCCGTTGTCGGCCAGCTCGGCCTTGTTGATCAGGTCCTGGTACCAGCGCGGGAAGTCGTCCGCCTGAGGGGTGAGAACGGGAGCCTTAGCCATGGGCCGATGGTAAGGCCCCGTGCCACCCCAGCGTGAATCGGCCATCGCCGAGCGCACGCCGGCGCACGCGAGCCGCGTGAAACACGGGCGTCGCCGGAAGTTCACGAGAACGCGTCCCCCGCCCTCTGGACGGGGGCGCGAAACGGCAGTTGTCTGGCATGCAGGGACGAGTACGGCCCCTGGCACCACAGCACGGGGAGCAGAAAGCGGTTCCGGTCGGCTGATGGGAGCTCTTCCATGACGGCTACGCTCTATCGCGGCTCCAGGCCCGGCACGCGGGGCAGGGCGCGGGACTGGGCGGAAATCCAGGAACGGATGCTCGTTCCGCTCTACGAGACGGTGTACGACCGGCTGGAGGTGGGGGCCGGCACCCGGCTGCTCGGCCTCGGGTGCGGCAGCGGTCTGGCACTGATGCTCGCCTCCGCGCGGGGCGCCGCCGTCATCGGCCACGACCGTGACGCCGAACGGCTGGCCCTGGCCCGCGAGCGCCTGGCGGCGAGGGAGCGCGGCCGCCCGCCGGAGCACCGTACGCGACTGCTCGCCGGCGACCTGCGCCTCGCGGACCTGCGCACGGCGGACCCGCGCACCGACCGGCCGCGCGGCACGGTCGCCCTGGCGGCCAGGACCCCCGCGCTCAGCGGGGCCGCGAGCGCCGGAAACGGCAGGACACCGCCGCCCGCGCCCGACGCCCCCAGCGGCGCGGGAGAGCCCGCCGCGGACCGGTCCGGCTCCTGGCCCGGCCGCGGCTACGACGTCGTCACCGCCTTCGAACCGGCGGCGCCCGCCGCCGAACTCGGGCCCGCGCTCGCCGCGGTGGCACGCACCGCGCGGCGCGGCAGCACCGTCGTGCTGGCCGGCTGGGGCCCGCCCGAGCGCTGCGCGACCTCCCACGTGCTCAAGGTCGCCACGCGGCTGGCCGAGCCGCGCGGCGCCGCGGCCCCCGCCCTGCGGCTCAGCGGCCGCGACGACCTGGAGGACCTGGCGCGTACGGCCGGACTGCGGCCCGACGGCTCGGGGCGCGTCTCGTGCCCCTTCGGCTACCCCGACCTGCCCAGCGCGGTCCGCGGCCTGCTGTCCACCGGGCTGTTCGACGCGGCCGTCGCCGCCACCGACCACCAGCAGGTCGACAAGGAACTCGCCGAGGCCCTGCACCCCTACCGCCGGCCCGACGGGTCGGTACGGATGGAGAACGTCTTCCGCTACCTGATCGCCCGCACCTGACCCCGAATCCGGGAACGCCCAGCCGCGGCACGGCAGCTCCGCACCACCGCCCGCCACCCGGAAAACGGCTGGCCGCTCCCGGGTCCTTCGGGCGAGAGTGGCCGCATGCCGACGCACCCCGCTCCCCTGTCTCCCGACACCCCCGCCGTCGTCCGCCTGGTCAAGGCCGGACGGGAGAAGGTCCGCTACGACGCCACCGTGCGCTCCGACGACGGAGTCCGCGTGACCGTCACCGCGCCCTGGTCGCTGCCCACCGTCCGCGACTTCGGCTTCGTCCGCTTCGAACCCGGCGACGTCTTCACCGAGCACTACTGGCGCGACCGCTGGTACGCGATCAAGGAGGTGCGCGACCCGGCCGGCGCCCTGAAGGGCTGGTACTGCGACATCACCCGCCCGGTCGCCGTCGAGGAGGCCACGCTGCTCTCCGAGGACCTGGACCTCGACCTGTGGGTGTCCGCCGACGGCGGCGACGTCCTGCGCCTGGACGAGGACGAGTTCGAGGCGAGCGGGCTGGCCGGGCGGGACCCGGCGGCCGCCGAGGCGGCGGTGCGCGCCCTGGACGAGCTGGAGCGGGTGGCCACCGACGCCGGGCTGGCGTCCCTGCTGTGAGCCGGCCGGCGCCCTTGCCGCGCCAACCAGGCGCCCTTGCCGCCCTGACTTGCCGCGCTGACTTGCCGCACTGACCGGCTGCCTTGCCGCGCTAGGCGGTCGGGCCCTGCCACTCCTCGGCGGTCAGCGCGAAGCGCTCGTGGTCCCGCCAGGCGCCGTTGATGAACAGCATCCGCGGCGAGAAGCCCTCGTGGCGGAAGCCGAGCCGGCGGGCCATCGCGAGTGAACGGGTGTTGTCCGGCTGGACGTTGATCTCCAGCCGGTGCAGCCCGAGCCCGTCGGGCCGCGCCCTGAAGCAGCGGTCGACCACCAGCCGCAGACCGAGCGTCATCCGCCCGGTGCCCGCGTACGGCAGGTAGCTGTCGTAGCCGAGCGCGGCGTTGCGGAAGCGGCCCAGCACGATGTTGGCGACGTTGCAGGTGCCCACCAGCCCGCCGGTCCCACGGGCCGCGCCGGCGCCCCCGGCCCCGTCCGGGTTCCCGGCCGCGTCGTCGTCATCGACGATCAGGTACGTCCGCAGGCCGGCGCCCTGCCGCCGCAGCAGCTCGGGCAGCGCGTCCGGCTCGACCGGGTTCCACGGCCGCAGGTGCCGGTCCGACCGCAGGACGGCGGCGCGGTGGGCCTCGGCGTCACCCGCCCGGGGCTCGCGGATCGAAATACGCATGGTCACATCATCGCAGGAAGCCCCCTGACGCCGCGCGCCGTCCACGTGCGCAGAGCCGCCCACCGCAGCCCCGCCCGCCCGGCCGGACACGCCGGCCGGGCGCTCTCCAGGGGCCCGGCCGCCACGGCCGCGCGCCCTGGAGGCGAGCGGCGTCAGCCCATGAACTTCTTGAACTCGTCCGGCAGCTCGAAGTCCTTGCCGCCGGGCAGGCCGAGCCCACCGTCCTCGCCGCCCTGTTGCTGCTGCTCGCGCTTGGCGGCGGCCGCGGCCGCTTCGGCCTTGCGCTTCATCGGGTTGCCCGACTGCCGCTTGCCCTTGGCCTGCTTCTGCTGCTTCTTCTGCCGGCCGGGACCGCCGCCCATGCCCGGCATCCCGGGCATCCCCGGCATGCCGCCGCCCTGCGCCATCCGCGACATCATCTTGCGCGCCTCGAAGAACCGCTCCACCAGGCTCTTGACCGCGCTGACCTCGACGCCCGAACCCTTGGCGATCCGGGCCCGGCGCGAGCCGTTGATGATGTGCGGGTCGGCCCGCTCGGCGCGCGTCATCGACTTGATGATCGCGGCGGTGCGGTCGACGTCCTTCTCGTCCAGGTTGTTGATCTGGTCCTTGATCTGGCCCATGCCCGGCAGCATGCCGAGCAGCTTGGAGATGGAGCCCATCTTGCGGACCTGCTCCATCTGCGCCAGGAAGTCGTCGAGCGTGAACTCCTTGGGGCCCTTCGCCAGCTTGGCGGCCATCTCCTCGGCCTGCTGCTGGCTGAAGGTCTGTTCGGCCCTCTCGATCAGCGACAGGACGTCGCCCATGCCCAGAATCCGCGACGCCATGCGGTCCGGGTGGAAGGTGTCGAAGTCGTCCAGCTTCTCGCCGTTGGAGGCGAACATGATCTGCTTGCCGGTCACGTGCGCGATCGACAGGGCGGCGCCACCGCGGGCGTCGCCGTCGAGCTTGGAGAGCACCACGCCGTCGAAGCCGACGCCGTCGCGGAACGCCTCCGCGGTGTTCACCGCGTCCTGGCCGATCATCGCGTCGACCACGAACAGGATCTCGTCGGGGTGCGTGACGTCGCGGATGTCCGCAGCCTGCCGCATCATCTCCTGGTCGACGCCGAGCCGGCCGGCGGTGTCGATCACGACGATGTCGTACTGCTGCGTCTTGGCGAACTCGATGGAGTCCTGGGCGACCTTGACCGGGTCGCCGACGCCGTTGCCCGGCTCGGGCGCGTAGACCGCGACGCCGGCGCGTTCGCCGACGACGGAGAGCTGGTTCACCGCGTTCGGGCGCTGGAGGTCACAGGCGACCAGCAGCGGGGTGTGGCCCTCCTTCTTCAGCCACTGCCCCAGCTTGCCGGCGAGCGTGGTCTTGCCGGCGCCCTGGAGGCCGGCCAGCATGATCACGGTCGGCGGCTGCTTGGCGAAGCGCAGCCGCCGGGTCTCACCGCCCAGGATGGTGACCAGCTCGTCATTGACGATCTTGATCACCTGTTGCGCCGGGTTCAGCGCCTGGGAGACCTCGGCGCCGAGCGCACGCTGCTTGACGTTGGCGATGAAGGCCCGCACCGCGGGGAGCGCGACGTCAGCTTCCAGCAGCGCGATACGGATGTCGCGCGCGGTGGCGTCGATGTCCGCCTCGCTCAGGCGGCCCTTGCCCCGGAGGCTCTTGAAGGTATTCGCGAGGCGATCAGACAGAGTGTCGAACACGGTGGTCGCAGGTCCTCAGGGGTCGGGGGCGGAGACAGTCGCCTTCCAGGGTATCCGGCCCGCGCGCCGAGCCGGATGCCCCGGGCGGAAGCTGCCGGAATCGGCGCTCACCGCAGGGCGGCCTCCACCTGTTTCGCCACCTCGGCCGCACGGGCCGGCGGCAGCGGGTTGCCGTCCTTGCCGACGAGGTAGAAGGCGTCGACCGCGTTGGCGCCCAGGGTGGAGATACGCGCCGAGCGGACGGTGACGGCGGTCGCGGTCAGCGCGAGGCCGATCCGGTGCAGCAGCCCGGGAGCGTCGTGCGCGCGGACCTCCAGCACGGTGGCGGTGTGCGAGGTGTGCCCGGGGGCGATGGTGGCCCGGGCCGGCGGCGGCACGATGCCGCGGCGGCGCGGGTAGGCGGACTCGCGCTCGGCCAGCCGCGCCTCGATGTCGAGGGAGCCGTCGAAGGCGCGGGCCAGGTCGGCGCGCAGCCGGGCCGCCTCGGGCAGCGCACCGTATTCCGCGGACACCCGCCAGCTCAGCAGGGCCACCGGGCCCTCCCCCACCGGGTCGACCGAGCGCAGATCGGCGGCGCGCACGGTGAGCCGGTGCAGCGCGAGCACCCCGGCGGCGTGGGCGAGCAGACCGGGCCGGTCGGGCACCGCGACGAGCAGTTCGACGCCCAGCGCCTCGTCCTGGGCGTCGCCCTCCGGCTGCGGCTCGGCCTTGGCGTGCAGGGCCAGTACGGGGCCGCGGGTGCGGGCGGCCTCGATCGCCAGCCGCTCCTCCTCGGCGGTGGACTCGCGGTCGCCGTTGTCGGGCAGGTCGCCGGTGTCCAGGGCGCCGGCGACGCGGTCCACGAGGTCGGCCAGGAGCGAGGCACGCCAGGTGCTCCAGGCGGCGGGGCCGGTGGCCAGGGCGTCGGCCTCGGTGAGGGCGGCGAGCAGTTCGAGGGTGGAGGTGTCCCGGACGGCCTCGGCGACCATGCGGACGGTCTCCGGGTCGTCGAGGTCGCGGCGGGTGGCGGTGTCGATCAGCAGCAGGTGGTGGCGGACCAGCAGGGCGAGGGTGTCCACGTCGGCGGCGCCGAAGCCGATCCGGGCGGCGACGTCGCGGGCGATCACCTCGCCGGCCGCGCTGTGGTCGCCGGGCCAGCCCTTGCCGATGTCGTGCAGGAGGGCCGCGGTCAGCAGCAGGTCGGGGCGGCCGACCCGGCGGGTGAGGCCGGACGCCTGGACGGCCGTCTCCACCAGGTGCCGGTCGACGGTGAAGCGGTGCACGGCGTTGCGCTGCGGGCGGCAGCGCACCCGCTCCCAGTCGGGGATGAGCCGGGTGACCAGCCCCTCGGCCTCCAGGGCCTCCCAGACCGGCACGGTGGACTCGCCCGCGCCGAGCAGCGTGAGCAGCTGTTCGCGGGCCTCCGCGGGCCACGGCACGGGCAGCGGCCGGGACGCGGCCGCCAGCCGCCGTACCGCGTGCAGGGACAGCGGCAGATCGGCCTGTGCGGCCGCGGCGGCGGCGCGCAGCGGCAGCACGGGGTCGCGGTCGGGCTTGGCGGCCATCGCGAGCACCGCCTCGCCCTCCTGCTCCACGACGCCCTCGGCGAGCGGGACCCGCTCGGCCGCCGTCTGCGGGGCGGGGGTACGGCCGCGGCCGAGCAGGCCGCGGCGGCGCGGGCGGGACTCGCGGGCGCGCAGCACCCGGCCGACCTCGCGCCAGGTGACGTCGGCGGCGTAGGAGATGCGGCGGGCGGCCTCGTAGACCTGGCGGAGCAGGGCGTCGGCGTCGAGCAGGCCGAGGGCGTCGGCGATCTGGTCCTGCTCCTGGAGGGCGAGCCGGTCGGTGGCGCGGCCGGTGACCAGGTGGAGGGCGTCGCGGGTGTCGAGCAGCCGGGTGCGGGCCTCTTCGAGCCCTTCGCGGGGGGCGTCGGCGAGCCAGGACGCGGCGACGGCGCGCAGCGCGGTGGCGTCGCGCAGCCCGCCGCGGGCCTCCTTGAGGTCGGGTTCCAGCAGGTAGGACAGCTCGCCCTGGCGTTCGGCGCGTTCGGCGCACAGTTCGTGCAGGGCGGGCAGCCGCTTGGGTGCCTGGTTGCGCCAGTCGGCCAGGACGGCGCTGCGCAGCCCGGAGGTGAGGGCCGCGTCGCCGGCGATGTGCCGGGCGTCCAGCAGGCCGAGTTGGACCTTCAGGTCGTCCGCGGCGGTCTTACGGGCCTCCGCCGGGGTGCGGACCGAGTGGTCGAGGGCCAGCCCGAGGTCCCACACCGGGTACCAGACCCGGTCGGCGAGGGCGGCGACGGACTTCGGGGAGTCGTGCAGCAGCACCAGGTCGAGGTCGCTGCGGGGGGACAGCTCGCCGCGGCCGTAGCCGCCGACCGCGACCAGTGCCCAGTCGGTGGTGTCGACCGCCTGGGCGGCCTCGGTGGCCAGCGCGGCCAGCCACCGGTCGGTGAGGGTGGCCAGGGCGGCACGGCGCGGCGGCCCGGACTGCCCCTCCTCGGTGAGGAGGTGC
>NZ_JBFBIV010000154.1:0-12439 GCF_040702025.1 Streptomyces sp. NPDC088194
ACCGCCCGGGGGCCGCCCGGCTGCGGGGGCCGCAGGCGGGGTGAACGGCCGGCGGGGCGCGGCGGGCGGGCGCGACGGGGGCCGGGGGCGCCCGAGCCGCCGGAGCCGCCCGCACCGCCGGGACGCGGTACGCGCGGGGCGCGGGGCCGGCCGCCGTCCGCGGGGTCGGCGTCGGGGCGGGGCGCGGTGGGGCGGGCGGTGCGGCGGGCCTGCGGGCGCGGCGCCGAGCCGTCCCGGCCCCCGCCGTACCGGGCGTCGCGTGCCGCGCCGGCGTCCCTGCCCCCTTCCCGGCTCGCACCGCCGGCGCCGCCGGAGGAGGACGGCCGCCGGGGGCCGTCGCCGCGCGGGCGGTCTGCGTCGTCGCGAGGGGTCACGCGCTCACCTGCCGGGGGTCGGGGTCGTCGTGGAGGTCGAGGACGTGGTGGACGTCGTCGAGGTCGGGCCGCTGGTGGAAGTGGTCGACGCGGAGGTGGTCGACCGCGTGGTCCGCGACGAGGTGCCGTTCACCGGCGCGGTGCCCGTCGGGGTGCCGGCCTCGCCCGGGTCCGCCGTCCCCGCCGGGTTCGCGGCCGTCCCCACCGGATTCGTGCCGGACGCGGTGGACGAGGTGGACGGGGTGGCCGGCATCGTCGTGGGCGGCTGCGCGGTCGTCGTCGGCGGGGGCGCGGGCGGGGCGGTCGCGGGCGAAGGCGAGCCCTGCACCTTGCCGTTCGGGTCGAGGAAGGCCGGGTCGCCGCCGGGCACCATGCCCAGCTCGCGGGCCCGCTGCTCCAGCGAGTCCGGCGCCGAGTAGCCGTCGACCTCCTGCTGGAGCTGCTGCTGCTGGTCGGTGTAGTGGGTCGTCTGGTCCTGGAGCTTGTCGAGCTTGAACGAGTCCCGGTTCAGGGCCGCGTTGAGCATCAGCAGCGAGATGAGTCCCCCGGCGAGCAGCGTCACGACCAGAACGACGAACGGGGTGCGCCGCGCGGTTGCGGACCGCCCGGCGCCCAGCCGCGCGCCCAGGGCGCTGCCGCGCACCGCGTCACGTACGGTGCCGCGGCCCGTGCGTCGCCCGTCGCGTCCCGCGCCGCCGCTCATCGCACGTCCTCCCGGATGCGCTCCGCACCGCGCAGCCGGGCCGGCGCGGCCCGGCGGTTCTCGGCGATCTCGTCCTCGCCCGGCAGTTCGGCGCCGCGGGTGAGCAGCTTCAGCCGGGGCTGGTACTGCTCGGGCACCACTGGCAGGCCCGGCGGCGCGGAGTGCGCGGCACCGGCCGCGAAGACCTGCTTGACCAGCCGGTCCTCCAGCGAGTGGTACGACAGCACGGCGATCCGGCCGCCCACCGCCAGCGCGGCCACCGCCGCGGGAACGGCCCGCTCCAGCACCGACAGCTCGCCGTTGACCTCGATCCGCAGCGCCTGGAAGGTGCGCTTCGCCGGGTTCCCGCCGGTCCGCTTGGCGGCCTGCGGCAGCGCCTGCCGAATCACGTCGACCAGCCGCGCGCTGCCGCTGAACGGCTCCCGCTCGCGCTCGCGCACCACCGCGTCCACGATCTTGCGGGCGAACTTCTCCTCGCCGTACGCCCGCAGGATGCGCACCAGCTCACCGGGCGGATAGGTGTTCAGCACCTCCGCGGCGCTGATCCCGGTGGACTGGTCCATCCGCATGTCCAGCGGCGCGTCCTGGGAGTAGGCGAAGCCGCGGTCGGCCTCGTCCAGCTGCATCGAGGACACCCCGAGGTCGAAGAGCACGCCCTGCACCCGCGGCACCCGCAGCCGCTCCAGCACGTCGGGCAGTTCGTCGTACACCGCGTGCACGAGAGTGGCGCGCTCCCCGAACGGCGCCAGCCGCTCCCCGGCGAGCTTCAGCGCGGCCGGGTCGCGGTCCACCGCGATCAACCGGCAGGCGGGGAAGGTGGTCAGCAGCGCCTCGCTGTGCCCGCCGAGCCCCAGCGTGGCGTCGACCACGACGGCACCGGGCAGCGCGAGCGCGGGGGCCAGCAGGTCGAGGCAGCGCCGCAGCATCACCGGGATGTGCCGCGGGGACGGGGACGGGTTGCTCATGTGGCCCTTATCGAACGGTAGGGACGGCGTCGCACGGTCGGGAACGGCGTCGAACGGTGGGGACGGTCGTACGGGGTCGTACGGGGTCGTACGGGTCGGGTCGGCGGTCCGGCGGTCCGGCGAAGGAACGTCGCCTGCCAGACAAGCACGACGGACACGCTACGGCCGGCAGCGGCTCGGTGGACGCGGAACCTGGTCCCCGCCCGCTCGGGAGAAACGTTCCCCTGGCACCGGGGAAGTGGTGCCAGCGGAGCCGGGGAGCGGGAGGAGGCCGGGCCGCGCGTCCGCACCGGGGTGGGACGAAGTGGTGCGCGCCCCTCGTCGGGGCGGGGCCGCGCTCACAGTAATCCGGTCGGAACCTCCTGTGACAGGGCCGAAAAGGTGTCTTCCTGGTCTGCCAGATACCGCTCCCACGCCTCCGCCGACCAGATCTCCACCCGGGTGTTCGCGCCGATCACCGCGCACTCCCGGACCAGGCCCGCGTAGTCCCGCAGCGGCTGCGGGACCGTCACCCGGCCCTGCTTGTCCGGCACTTCGTCATGCGCACCGGCGAACAGCACCCGCAGGTAGTCACGGGCGGCCTTGGAGGTGAGCGGCGCGGTGGACAGCTGCTCGGTGGCGGCCCGGAAGCCCTCCACCGGCCATACGTACAGGCAGCGCTCCTGCCCGCGGGTGATCACCAGTCCGTCGGCGAGCTGCTCGCGGAACCGGGACGGCAGCACCAGCCGGTTCTTGTCGTCCAGCCGCGGGGTGTACGTCCCGAGGAATCCCAGGAACACGGCACACCTCCCGCAGACGGCACCACTTCGCGCCACTTTACTCCACCATGCCCCACCGTCAACGGCGGCCGCGCCCGGGCGCGCCCCTCCGTACGCCTCGTGCGCCCCTCCGTACGCCCGGGCACACTCCCCGGCACGCGGCCCTGCGGGGGCGGGCGCGCCGATGCGGTCCCGGCAGGCTCGGATACCGTCATAGACATGTCGATACATGCCAGCGCCCCCGCGAATCCCCCCGCCCCCGAAGACCCGGGCGCCGACGCTTCCGTGACCGACCGGCTGGTCACCGCCAACCAGCGCTACGCCGAACAGTTCACCGACCCCGGCATGGGCGCCGCCCCCGTCCTGAGGGTGGCGGTCGTCGCCTGCATGGACGCCCGCCTCGACCTCCACAAGGCGCTCGGCCTGGAGTTGGGCGACTGCCACACCATCCGCAACGCCGGCGGTGTGGTCACCGACGACACCATCCGGTCCCTTGCCATCAGCCAGCGCGCGCTGGGTACACGCTCCGTCGTACTCATCCACCACACCAACTGCGGCATGCAGACCATCACCGAGGACTTCCGCACCGATCTGGAACACGAGGTCGGCCAGCGGCCCACCTGGGCGGTCGAGGCGTTCACCGACATCGACCAGGACGTGCGGCAGTCCATGGCCCGGGTGCGGACCTCCCCGTTCCTGGCCCACACCGGCGACGTGCGCGGCTTCGTCTTCGACGTGCACACCGGCCTGCTGCGGGAAATCACGAACAAGTAACGGCAGGCGAGTGACGCGGCCCTCCCCGTAAGGGAAGAATGCACCGTGCGGCACGTCTCGCCTCCGGCGGGCGTTGCGCAATCGGGGAGGGCCGCGGTCCAGGGACGACCGAGACCCTGGGGCCCCAATGGAACAGGCCGAGGAGTACCGGGTGACGACCTTTGACGCTCGAGCGGAACTGAGCGATCTGACCACGACCGCGGAGCGGGTGCGCCGGAGCGTGGAGAACGTGATCGAGGGCAAGCCCGAGGTCGTACGCATCGCACTGACCGTTCTGCTGGCGGAGGGGCATCTGCTGATCGAGGACGTGCCGGGCGTGGGCAAGACCATGCTGTCCAAGGCGCTGGCGCGGTCGATCGACTGCTCCGTACGGCGTATCCAGTTCACTCCCGACCTGCTGCCGTCGGACATCACCGGCGTGAGCGTCTTCGACCAGCAGCAGCGGGACTTCGAGTTCAAACCCGGGGCGATCTTCGCGCAGATCGTGGTCGGCGACGAGATCAACCGCGCCTCGCCGAAGACGCAGTCGGCACTGCTGGAGTCGATGGAGGAGCGCCAGGTCACCGTCGACGGCACCACCTACGAACTGCCCAGCCCCTTCATGGTGATCGCCACCCAGAACCCGGTGGAGATGGAGGGCACCTATCCGCTGCCGGAGGCGCAGCGGGACCGTTTCACCGCCCGGGTGTCGATCGGCTACCCGAGCCCGGAGGCGGAGCTGAAGATGCTCGACGTGCACGGCGGGGTCTCCCCGCTGGACGACCTCCAACCGGTCGCGCACGCGCACGACATCGTGAAGCTGATCGAGGCGGTCCGGCAGGTGCACGTCGCCGACCCGATCCGCCGCTACGCGGTCGCCCTCGTCGGCGCCACCCGCAGCCACCCCGACCTCCGGCTGGGCGCCTCCCCGCGCGCCACGCTGCACCTGGTGCGGGCCGCCCGCGCCTCCGCGGCCCTGGACGGCCGTGAGTACGTCCTGCCGGACGACGTGCAGGCGCTGGCGTCCTCGGTCCTCGCGCACCGGCTGCTGCCGACCGCGCAGGCACAGCTCAACCGGCGTACGCCGGAGCAGGTGGTGACCGAGATCGTGCAGCGGGTGCCGGTGCCCGATCCGGCGGCCGGCAACGGCGCCGGGGCCTGGCCGCAGCGGCCGGGCGGGCGACCCCAGGGCACGCCGGACGCGCGGGGCCTGTGATGGGTTCGCCCGCCACCCCGCCTCCCCCGCCGGGCTCCCGCCCACCGGGGCGGGCACCGTCCGCGGGCCCGTACGGCGACGGCCCCTACGGCGTCGGGCCCTACGGTGACGGCCCGTACGGCGACAGTCCCTACGGCTCCGGGCACCGGTCTCCGGGACGGCACGGTGCCGGACAGCACGGCGCCGGACCGGACAGCGCCGGGCCGTACGGCGGGTCCCAGGCGACCGGGCCCTACGCGGCCCCCCGGCCCCCGGGCGTCCCGCCGGTCGGGCCCTCGTCCGACGACGAGCGGCCGACCGGCGGTTTCCGCCGGGCGCTGGGCGGACTGACCACCCGCGGCCGGTCGTTCGTCGCCGCCGGGGTCGCCGCCGCCGCCTGTTCGTACGTCCTGGGCCAGTCCGACCTGCTGCGGGTCGGGCTGCTGCTGGCCGCGCTGCCGCTGGTGTGCGTGGCCGTGCTCTACCGCACCCGCTACCGGGTGGCCGGCAGCCGGCGGCTGGCGCCCTCCCGGGTGCCGGCGATGTCCGAGGCGCGGGTGCACCTGCGGGTGGACAACGTCTCGCGGATGCCCACCGGCCTGCTGATGCTCCAGGACCGGGTGCCCTACGTCCTCGGGCCGCGGCCCCGGTTCGTGCTGGACCGGGTGGAGCCCGGCGGCCACCGCGAGGTGTCCTACCGGGTCCGCTCCGACCTGCGCGGCCGCTACCCGCTGGGCCCGCTGCAACTGCGGCTGACCGACCCGTTCGGGATGGTCGAACTGACCCGCTCGTTCAGCGCGTTCGACACCCTCACCGTGGTGCCCAAGGTCGAGCCGCTGCCGCCGGTGCGGCTGGCCGGCGAGTCCTCCGGATACGGCGAGAGCCGCACCCGCGCGCTGTCGCTGGCCGGCGACGACGACGTCATCCCGCGCGGCTACCGGCACGGCGACGACCTGCGCCGGGTGCACTGGCGGTCCACCGCGAAGTACGGCGAGCTGATGGTGCGCCGGGAAGAACAGCCGAACCGGGCGCGCTGCACCGTGCTGCTCGACACCCGCAGGGACGCCTACTTCGGCGCCGGCCCCGACTCCGCCTTCGAGTGGGCGGTGTCCGGCGCCGCGTCGGTGACCACCCACATGCTGGAGCGCGGCTTCGCGGTGCGGCTGCTCACCGACACCGGCAGCAGCGTGCCGGGCCCCGAGGGCACCTCCGGCTACGGCGGCGACTCCAGCGACATGGCCGGGCTGCTGCTGGACACCCTCGCGGTGGTCGACCACTCCGACGGCGACACCCTGGCGGCCGCGTACGACGTGCTGCGGTCGGCCAACGAGGGCCTGCTGGTGGGGTTCTTCGGCGACCTCTACCAGGAGCAGGCGGCCACCATCGCGCGGATGCGGCAACGGGCCGGCGGCGCCGTGGCGTTCGTGCTGGACAGCGACGACTGGCTGGCCCGCGAGCTGGGCGCCCGGCCCGGCCCGGAACTGTCCGCGGTGCAGCCCGGCGTCGACGGCGCGGAGCCGGACAGCACCGAACGCGCGGTGCGGATGCTGCGCGAGGCGGGATGGAACGTGGTGGAGGTGCAGCCGGGCGCCGCGTTGCCGGAACTGTGGCAGCAGGCGGACCGTTACCGGTCACGCGAGGAGACGCAAGCGGCGCAGGCGCACCAGGCGCCGCGCGGAGCGGGGGCGGCGGGATGAGCGGACGCGCACGGCTCACGGTGTGCGCGGTGGTGGCCTCCTTGCTGGCCGCCGCCGCGTTGCTGCCGCTGACCGACGACAGCGGGTGGTTCGCCAAGGCGATCCTGCTGGTCCTCTTCCAGTCCGCGGTGGGCGCGGCGTGCCGGCGGATACCGCTGGCCAGGCCGCTGACGGTGCTGGTCCAGGCGGTGCTGTCGCTGGTCGTGCTGACGGTGATGTTCTCCTCCCAGCAGGCCCTGGGCGGCGTGCTGCCGGGCCCGCAGGCCCTCCAGCAGCTGGGCCAGGTGGTCCAGCAGGGCATCACCGACGTCTCGAACTACTCGATCCCCGCGCCGGTGACCCCCGGCATCAGAATCCTGCTGATCGGCGGCGTGACCCTCGTCGCGCTCGCCGTCGACGCGATGGCGGTCACCTACAACAGCGCGGCCCCGGCCGGGTTGCCACTGCTCGCGCTGTACTCCGTCGCCGCCGGCCTGGACAGCGGCAGCGCCGCCTGGCTGTACTTCCTGCTGGCCGCGGCCGGCTACCTCCTGCTGCTGCTCGCCGAGGGCCGGGACCGGATGTCCCGCTGGGGCCGGGTGTTCAGCAGCCCGCCGCCGCGCAACGCCTGGGGCGGCGGCCAGGCCGGCCAGGCCAAGCCCACACCGGTGCGCGGCGCCCGCCGGATCGGGGCGATGGCGCTGGGTATCGCGCTGATCGCGCCCGCCGCGCTGCCCTCGCTCGGCGGCGGCCTGCTGGACGCCTCCGGCCACGGCGGCGGCAGCGGCATCGGCGGCCGAGGCGGCGGCTCGGTCAACCTGATCGCCGCCCTCCAGGACAACCTGAACCAGCCGAGCAACAGCGAGGTGCTCACCTACACCACCAACGCCAAACCCGCCGCGGGCATGTACCTGCGGATCGCGGCGCTGGACAAGTTCGACGGCACGCAGTGGTCGCCGTCGAACCTGCCGACCGAGGCCCTCCCGGACGCGCTGCCGCGCCCCCAGGGCATGGCGGCGGACGTGAAGTACACCACCGCCACCACCCAGGTGCGGGTCGACGACAGCTACGTGCAGGGCATGCTGCCGGTGCCGTTCCCCGCGACGAGCGTGCGGACCACGGGCGACTGGAAGTACCAGCCCGAGGGCCGGATGATCGTCGGCGCGCACGGCCAGACCGCGGCCGGCCAGCGCTACACCGTCGCCAGCATGCAGGTCGAGCCGACCGCCGCCCAGCTCGCCGCGGCCCCCGAGGCCACCGGGCGGATCGCCAAGCAGTACGAGCAGGTGCCCGGCTCGCTGCCGTCGATCGTCAAGCAGACCGCGCTGCGCGAGACCAGGGGCGCCACCAGCGACTACCAGAAGGCCGTCGACCTCCAGAACTACTTCACCTCCGGCCAGTTCGTGTACAACACGCAGGCCAAGGCGGGCACCGGGGTCGACGCGATCGCCCGGTTCCTTCAGACGAAGGAGGGCTTCTGCGTCCACTTCGCCTTCACCATGGCGGCGATGGCCCGCACCCTGCACATCCCGGCCCGGGTCGCGATCGGCTTCACCCCCGGCGCGCCCGAGGCCAACGCCGACGGGGTGATGTCGGTGGGGCTGAAGGACGCGCACGCCTGGCCCGAGCTGTACTTCGAGGGGATCGGCTGGACCCGGTTCGAGCCGACGCCGTACCGCGGCAGCGCGCCCGACTACACCGTGGCCCCCTCCCCCACCGGTGACCCCAACCAGCAGGACCTCGCGCCGCACACCTCGGCGCCCGCCACGACCGGCACGCCCGCTCCGACGCAGAGCTGCGACCAGGGCGACGCGACATCGGGCAGTGACTGCTCGCAGGCCGCGCTGCCCGCGAGCAGCGGCTCCGGCGGCGGCTTCGGCGGCGGCCGGGCGGCGCTGGTCGTGCTGGCCGCACTGATCGTGCTGCTGCTGCTCACCGCCCCGCTGACGTGGCGCTCGCGGGTCCGCAGACACCGGCTCGGCGGCGGGGACCGGCCCGAGGGGCTCGCGCTGTCCGCGTGGCGGGAGGTCGTCGACACCGGGTGGGACTACGGCATCCCGCCGGACGACTCGGAAACCCCCCGCCGGGCCATGGCCCGGCTGGTGCGGGACGGCCACCTGGAGGGTGAGTCGGCGCAGTCCGCCGCCAAGCTCGCCACGGCCGTGGAGCAGACCCTCTACGCCGCGCAGCCCCGGCCGGTCCCCGGGCTCTCGGAGGACGTCCAGCGTGTCCGCCGGGGCCTGAAGGCCGGGACGAACCGGCGCGGGCGGCTGCGGGCGGCTCTGCTGCCGCGTTCGGCGGCCCGGATCGGATGGGCGCTGTCCGCCCGCTGGACGGCGCTCGCCTCGCGCACCCGGGCCACCGGGCAGCGGCTCACGGCGCCGCTGCGCAGGAGGGCGGCCCGGGAGGTGTCGTAGGGGCGCACGCCGGAGCCGATCGGAGACGTGAGAAAGGGCGCGGCCCCCACCGGGGGGCGCGCCCTTCTTACGTTGTGCGTACGGTCGTGCGTGGTGCGGCTTACGGTCCTACGTCTTACGTCTGCGCCTTACGGTCCTGGGTCCTGCGGTCGTGAGCGGTGCGACCGAGGTGCGGCCGGACTGCCGGGCTGTCGGGCCGCCGGCCGTTGCCGGCCGCTACTGGCCCTGCTGCTGGTCGCGGCGGCGCTGCCACCGCTCCTCGATGCGGTCCATGACCTTGCCGCGGCGCTGCTGGCGACGGCGGGCCCCGAAACGGCGACCGATGTGCCCGGGGACCGCGGTGGGCCCGGGAGGTCCGGGCGGCCCGGCCTCGGGCGGACGGTTGGCGCGACGCCAACCGGTGACCGCGAGCACGGCACACGCCAGCATCACCAGGAAGCCGACCACACCGATCCAGGACTGTTGCGCGATCATGCCGCCCATGAGCAGCCCGATCCCGCACAGGAAACCGAGCACGGCCAGGTAGACCCGACGACGGGTGAACGCGCGCACTCCGTTTCCCTCAAGCGCCGACGCGAACTTGGGATCTTCGGCGTACAGCGCTCGCTCCATTTGCTCGAGCATGCGCTGCTCGTGCTCCGAGAGCGGCACGGAGACCTCCTACTCGTCGGTCGCGCGGGGCCGCGACCGGTCCGACCCTTTCAGGATAGGCGGGATTCCCCTCCGTGAAACCCACCCCACTGCGCCAATCCGACGGGGCACTTCTTCCCCGCCGAGCGTCACGTCATGCCAGCATACGGTGAGGAATGACGCCGCGGGCGGGCCTGTGACCGACTCCGCGGCCCGGTCCGGTGCGCGCTGCCCCCGGTCGGGCCGGGGCCGCGGCCGGGCTCCGCCCGGGAGTACCCCCGCGGGGCGGGTCAGTCGCGCTCGGCGAGGACGTGGAGCTGGGTGGCGACGGAGTGGAACCCGGGCTCCTCGGCCGCCGCCAGCTCCAGCCGCAGCAGCGCCTCCGCGGCGCCGGGCTCGGTGTCGACCAGCACCCCGGGCACGAGGTCGGCGAAGACCCGTACACCGTGCACGGAAGCCGTGCGCAGGCCCGCGTCGGTGACCAGGCGGGTCAGGTCGTCGGCGGTGAAGCGGCGGGGCAGGGAGTCTGCCGCGCCGTATCGGCCGTCCGGGTCAAGGAGCGCCTGCTGGGCCTCGCCGAAGTGCCCGGCGAGCGCACGGGCCAGCACGGCGCCGCCGCGCCCGGCGGCGAGCAGGCTCAGCGAGCCGGCCGGGCGGAGGGCCTCCACCACGTTCCGCACGCCTTCGGCGGGGTCGTCGACGTACTCCAGCACGCCGTGGCAGAGCACCATGTCGTATCCGCCGGGGCGGATCACGCCGAGCAGGCCGTGGACGTCGCCCTGGACGCCGGTGACCCGGTCGGTGACGCCGGCCTCGGCCGCCCGCCGCTCCAGGGCGAACAGCGCGTCCGGGCTCGGGTCGACGACGGTGACGCGGTGGCCGAGCCGGGCCACGGGCACCGCGAAGTTGCCGGTGCCGCCGCCGGTGTCGAGGACGTCGAGCGCCGGCCGGTCCGAGGACTTGGCGCGCCGCTCCAGGGCGCCCTGGAGCACCTCCCACACCACGGCGGTACGAAGGCTGGCACGGGGTCGGATCGGGTCCACCCCTCCTGGACGGGACCCTGCACGGGACATGGCGGGCGGCTCTCCTCGCGGTGGTGCTGGCTGCGTGACCGACGGCGTCGGCCGTCGCACCCCCAACTCTAAGGTGTGCCGCCGGGCGCGGGCCGGAGCAGAAGCATGCGTTCCACCAGGCGCAGGAACATGGCGGCGGAGCGCAGCAGGTCGTCGGCGTCGCGCGGGCCGGCGGCGCCGGCTATGCCCGCGTCGGCCCGCGCCCGGCGCTCGGCGCCGGCCGCGAACAGGGCGCTCCACTCGGCCAGTTCGGGCGCGACCTCGGGCAGCACCTCCCACACGCTGCGGATGCGGCCGCGCTTGCGGGGGTTGGGCTCGGGGCGGCCGCGCACCGCGAGCACGGCGGCGGCGGTGCGCAGCGCGGCCAGGTGGGCCGTCGCGTACCGCTCGTGCGGGGGTTCGAGGAGGGCTGCCTCCTGAAGTCCGATGTGTGCCTGGGTGAGCAGGTCGAGCGCGCCGGGGGACGCGGCGGCGCGGCGCAGCACGGGGTGGATGTCGGCGGGAGCGCCTGGACCGGCCGGGGCGCCGAAGCCCCCGGGTGTCGCGGACAGCGCGGGCACGGGCGGGGTCGGCGGCACGAACGGCATCGCGGGAACGGCCATGGCGAACCTCCTGGTCTCCGTTGCTTCCTCATCGGCTTCCCATCATCGACGCCACCACTGACAATCGGCTCTGACCTGCGCGAACCCCACGTGCTACGCGCGTATCCCGGGCCATGCCGCCGTGATGCGGTGGAAACACGGCCGTCACGGTGCGGGCAGAATCAGGGCCATGACCACCGCACGACGCCAGGCCACCCGGCAGAAGCTGTTCGAGGCCGCCGTCACCCTCATCGCCGAGCAGGGCTTCTCCGCCACCACGGTCGACGAGATCGCCGAGCGCGCCGGGGTCGCCAAGGGGACCGTCTACTACAACTTCGCCAGCAAGAACGTGCTGTTCGAGGAGCTGCTGCGGCACGGCGTCGGGTTGCTGACGGTGTCGCTGCGGCGGGCCGCGGACGAGACGGCGGCGCGCGGCGGCAGCCGGGTCGACGCGCTGGACGCGATGATCCGCTCGGGGCTCGCCTTCATCGCCCGCTACCCGTCCTTCACGCAGCTGTACGTCGCGGAGCTGTGGCGGACCAACCGCACCTGGCAGGACACGCTCATGACCGTCCGGCAGGAAGCGGTCGCCGTGGTCGAGAAGGTGCTGGGGGAGGCGATGGAACGCGGCGAGGTGAGTGGCGAGATCGATGTGCCGCTGACCGCGTCCGCGCTCTTCGGGATGGTGCTGGTCGCTGCGCTCGACTGGCAGGCGTTCCAGCCCGAGCGCAGCCTCGACGACGTCCACGAGGCGCTGTCGCGGTTGCTCCAGGGGCGGGTGGGCGGCGCCGCGGCCCACCGCTGTGCTCGGTGATCCGCGGGCCATCCCCCGTTGCGGTCGGTGCCCGCGTGCTCGTTTCCGCCGCCCCGTGTCGGCGGGTCCGGGCCGCGCCCCTTCCGCACCCCCTACTCTTCCGGCTGCGCCGGGCCTCGCCATCCGTACAGCTACTCATCCCATTACCTAGGTAGGCCCCTCCGTCCTGCCCCTTTCCCCCGTCCCGGGACCATACGTCCCCCTATGGCCGGTCGCGCCGTTCTCCCCCAGAGCTTCGCCTGGGAGGTACCCCCACGCGCCCCTGGTTGCGCTCGGCTCCTCCGTGAAAAGAAGCTCGCTTCTTCCTTCCCGCCCGGGTGTGCTTGCTTCTCTCGGGCTTTGGCCGGGCCGGACTGCCGTCCAGGCTGCTGCTGCGGATGTTTGCCGGATCTTCTGCGGCTTGACGGCTGGTCGCGCAGTTCCCCGCGCCCCTTCGTTGTGGCTGTTCGCCGCGGGGACAGCGCACCTCAACCACGTCACCCCACTCCGTACGAAGGTCG
>NZ_JBFBIV010000155.1:0-12312 GCF_040702025.1 Streptomyces sp. NPDC088194
CGCCGTGCCACAGGCCGTACTCGATCCGGTGGAAGCCGGTGAAGTCCGGGTCCTTGAGCGGGTCCCGGCCGATCGCGGTGGTGCCGTTGATCACGGCGTCCGCGTCGCCGAACGTGTCGTAGGCCGCGCCCATCCGCTCGTACACCAGATGGCCGGAGAGCCAGTCGCGGCGGGCGGCGGCCAGGTCGCCGCGGTCGACGTCCTCCTTCAACGCGCCCGTGTCGCCGACGAGTTCGGCCATCCGCGTGCCGATCCAGGTCTGGTAGGCCAGGGTCGGCGGGATCAGGTCGTGCTCGGTGACCGGGAGGCCGGCCGGTCCCCGCGGCGCGGTGCCCGGGACCGTGACGGTCGGGCCGGTGACCGCGTCGGTGTCCTCCTGGAGGCACTTGAAGGCGTACGTGCCGCTGCCCAGGTCCACCACCATCGGGCGGCTGCCGGCCGGGGCGAGGCCCTCGACCTCGCCGTAGACCTTCCCGGTGCGCGGGTCGATCAGGTCCACGTCGGTGGCGGAGGCCGAGGAGTTGTGCAGGTCGAAGACCTGGGTGCCCGAGCGCGGCGTGACCTTCCCGGGACCGCCCCAGCCCCGCCCGCAGCTGCCCGGCGAGGCGTCCACCGGGGTGTGCCGCAGCCCGTCGGCCGCCAAGGGGTGCCGGTTGCCGGTGCTCGCGTCGTGGTGGCCGGCCGATACCAGCACGCCCGCGGTGATCGCGGCGGCCACGAGGGCGGCGACGGCCGCCGCGACGATCCGCCGGCGCCCTCCGCCCCAGCGGGGCGCCGCCCCTTTGGCGGCGCGGTCGGGCGGCGAGCCGTACGCGGGTCCGCCGTCCGCGGACGCGGGTTCGGATTCGGGTTCTGGTTCGGCGGGCACCGGACCTCCGGAATCGTGCTCGGCGTTTCGTGGTCGCCGACATGCTAGGACGCCCCGGCGCGCTTGCTCATCGGTGCAAACGCCGCGAACCCGCGAATCCGACGGTGCGCTCCTGGTCAAGTGCCGTGGCGGGCCCAGCAGTTCCTCGGAGTCCACCCCCGCCGGCGACTCCTCCAGCGGCGGGTCCAGCCCCAACGGCGCCTCGCACGCCCGCCTCAGCGGCGAAACCATGCGCAGCGTCCCGCCGTCGTCCGGCCGGACCAGCGCATGATCGGCCGGCACCTTCAGCGCCGCGTCCGTACTCCCGCTTCAACTGACCTACTGACTGCGCTCGGAGGCACGGTGAGGCGTTGGCCAGCAGGCGCCCTTCCTTGACGGGCCTGCACCGGTCACACTCGCGTCGGTCGCGGGGTGACAGGGTGACAGGGGATGGGGGATGCGTGGCGAGGAAGCGCAAGCGCCGTTCGGCCGCGCGGCGGAGGTACGAGTTCCGGCGGAACACAGTCCTGGCGGGGGGCGCCGTGCTGGTGCTCCTGGTGGCGAACTCCTGGGCGGACGCGTGGCCTTACGTGGCAGGAGTCGCGGGGTTCGGCGTCGTCGGAGGGGTGCTGTGGTGGCTGTGGCGGACGGACCGTCTGCTGCGTGGCGGGGATCGCCGGTGGCGGGAACAGGACGCGATACGGGTGAGGCACCGTTCGCTGGCCGAGGTGGACGCCATGCACTGGCGGGACTTCGAGCGGTACGTGGCGGAGCTGTGCCGGCGCGACGGCTGCACGGACGTGGTGGTCACCGGTAAGTCCGGCGACCTGGGTGCGGACGTGACGGGGACGCTCTCTGACGGACGGCGGCTGGTCGTGCAGTGCAAGCACTACGCCCCGCATCGGTACGTGCCCAGCGGTGACATGCAGAAGTTCGTCGGCACGGCATGGCTGCACCACCAGGCGGATGTCGCGGTGTTCGTGGCCACGTGTCCTTTCGGCAAGGCGGCGCTTGCTCTCGCCGTCCGGCACCGGATTCTGGCCGTCCACCGTGACCTGCTGGGCCAATGGAACACCGGCACCCCGCTCCCGGCCCTCCTCGCCCTCAACGGCACCGGTCAGGGCGACCGAGCCCACCGCAGACGGTGGAAGGACACGTACGGCGCCTGACGGGTTGCCGCCATGAGGAAGCGGAGAACCCGTGGGCCGGTCGGGGCGGGTCCGTCGCGGCACGGGAGGTGTGCGCCGAGGTCCGTCGTCTCAGGGGAGGAACCTCACCTCCGGGAAGGCCGGGCTCGGGCGATCGAGCAGCCGCTGCCCGCGATGCCGCAGGTGCTGGTCGAAGAACGCGAGGGGGTACGCCTGCTGGATGCGCACGGCCCGGGCCGGGTCGAGGGTGCCGATCCAGCCCTGGAGGTCCGCATCGCTCATCCCGACGGCTCGTGCGAGTTGCGGGATCAGGACCTGGACGTCGCAGTAGGACGAGTGGATCGCGCCCTCCGCTTGGACGTTGAGCCGCCATCCCCGCAGACGCGACCACAGTTCGGCGACGCTCGGCTGCGCGGCTCGGGTGAACTCGGCGGTCATCAGCATGAACGGCCGGTCCAGGTCGGTGGTGACCGCCGGCTGCATCGGTCCGTCGAAGCTGAGCCCGGCCCGGACGCGCCGGTCCTGGCTCATCACGAGGGCGGTCGCCGTCGCGCCCTTCGACCAGCCGAACATGCCGATGCGCGACGGGTCGAGCGCACCGAGCAGGCCGGCCGGCAGCGGCCGCTGCCCGGCGTCGGGGTTGCGCCCGGCGGCGAGGTTCTCGACGCAGTCGAGCACGAACACGATGTCCGTGGCGAAGTCGGGTGCTCCCAGACCCGGGGTGTCGAGCGGAACGGTGAGCCGGCCGTCGGGGAACTCGCTGAACGCGTCGTACGTGTGGTCCACCGTGACCACCGCGTAGCCGTGGCCGGCCAGTTCCTGCACCACGTTGGTGGTGTCCGCACGGTGATCGTGCGCGCCGTGCGAGAACACGACGACCGGCAGCCGTCCGTCCGGCCGCAGCACGGGGGCGCCCTCGTGGCCGGCTGTGAGCGGAGCCACCGCGATGCCGGCCGGGAAGCCCGCGTTCGCGAGGAGCGCCCGTGTCACGGCAGGGGACGCGTAAGGGGCCAGGGGATACCGCCCGGCGTTCCTGGCGGGGTACCAGACGCTGGCCATCAACTCGCGGTGGCGCCCGGGGCCCGCCACGGGGTCAGGACGCGAGGGGTCGACGAGATGCAGTTGTACGGTGCCCACCGGGTACGGTCCGGTGGGTGCGGGCAGGGTGAGCCGCACCGGGTTCTCGGTGACCGGAGCGGCCGACGCCTGGCGTGCGACGCCGATCGGCAGGGCGGCCCCGGCTGCCAGGGCGGCACCCACCAGACGGCGGCGCGTCAGGTGGTTCTGGCTGGTGATCGGTGTGTTCGTCACGGACCCTCCCGGGTTTTTGGGGCGGCACCGGGCCACGCCCCGCGTTCGAGGTCGGCTGTCGGCCCGGCGGATTCCTGTTTCCTGACCGGCTCAGAGGCTCGGCGGGGTGCGGCGGCCCTGGTGCGGGGCGGACATGAGGTAGGCGAGAACGGCCAGCACCCGGCGGTTGTCGTCGTCGGAGGGGACGAGCTCCAGCTTGGTGAAGATGCTGGTGCTGTGTTTGGACACGGCCTTCTCGCTGATGAACAGCCGGTTCGCGATGGCGCTGTTGGAGCGCCCCTCGGCCATCAACTCGAGCACCTGGCGTTCCCGCTCCGAGAGCGTGGAGAGGGGTTCGCGTGCGCCGCGGCCACGGCGGCCGAGCAGCTTGACGACCACCTGGGGGTCCATGACGGTGCCGCCCGCGGCGACCGTGCGGATCGCGTCGACGAACTGGTCGTCGCTGAACACCCGGTCCTTGAGCAGGTAGCCGACCCCTCCGGCCTGGTCGGCGACCAACTCCTGGGCGTAGATCTGCTCGACGTACTGCGAGAGCAGCAGGATCGGCAGCCCTGGGATCTGTTCGCGGGCGGACAAGGCCGCACGCAGCCCGTCGTCGGTGTGGGTGGGCGGCAGCCTGATGTCAACGATCGCGAGGTCCGGCCGGTGCTCCAGCAGCGCGCCCAGCAGGCCCGGCGCGCTGTCGGTGGCCGCCGCGATCTCGAACCCGCGCGCTTTGAGCAGCCTGACCAGCCCCTCCCGGAGGAGGAAGAGGTCCTCCGCGACGACTACGCGCACGGCACCTCCATGACCACGATCGTCGGTCCGCCGGACGGGCTGCTGACCGCCAGGATGCCGTCGAACGCGGCCAGCCGTCGCTCCACCCCGGCCAGCCCGCTGCCCCGGGTGGGATCGGCCCCGCCGACCCCGTCGTCGACCACCTCGATGCGCAGCAGCCCGTGCGTGCGGGCCAACCGGATCTGCACGGCACGCGCCGAGGCGTGCCGGACGGCGTTGGTCACCACCTCGGCGATGGCGAAGTAGCAGGCCGCCTCCAGCGGGGCGTCGAGCCGTTCGGGTACATCGATCTCGGTCCCACAGGGCAGCGGCAGCTCCAGCGCCAGCGCCCGGACGGCCTCCGCCAGGCCCCGGTCGGCGAGCATCGGCGGGTACATCCCCCTGACCAGGCTGCGTAGTTCCTCCAGCGCCGCCGCTGAGGCGACGCGAGCCTCCACGACCAGCGCGGTGGCCTCGTCCGGACTGCTGAGGATCATCTCCTCGGCGACCCTGAGGTTCATCCCGATGGCGACCAGCCGCCCCTGCGCGCCGTCGTGCAGGTCGCGCTCGATCCTGCGCAACTCGGCGGCCGCGGAGCTGACCGCCTCGGCCCGCGTCTCGGCCAGCTCCCGCACCCGCCGGGTCAGCGCCGGATCGGAACCCCGCCCGAGCAGCCGCAGGGAGTCCGGCAGCACGGTCAGCGGCAGCAACCAGAGCCCGAGGGCCAGCAGCACGGCCCCCTGGATACCGCCGAGGACCGACGCGTGGTGAGCCATCTCCAGGGGGAGCGGCGGCGTCGGCCCGCCCGGGGAGCCGAACTTCTCCACCACCACCGAGGACGGCCCGAACCCGCCCTGGGCGACGTCGTACGCCCCGATCCCCACCAGGCCGAGGGCGGCCAGATCCGCCGCCGCCCTCGGCCACCGCACCAGCCCCAACACGACGGCCGCCAGCACCGCCAGCCCCACCAGCCAGCCCGTCACCGCCGGCCCGATCCCGGTGCCCGGCGGCGCGCCCTGCCACAGATCGAGGCCGAGGAGGTCACCGGCCATCACCACGACGGCGGGCAGGAGCAGCGCCCAGCGCGCGGACCTCCCCGCGTCGGCTCCGCCCGGCCGCGCGGGCCCTCCGTTCGCCGGCCGGACCAGACCCGCCTCGGCGAAGGCGGCGAGCACCAGGATGCTCACGCTGCTCGCCGTGATGTTCAGCGCTGTCCGGCCGGAGGACGCGGAATGCGTCAGCCAGTATGTCCCCAGCAGCAGTTCGCCCGTCCCCACGGCGACCACGGGCAGTACCCACCGCCTGGGCGCGCGCGCCGACGGGAGCAGCACGGTGGTCAGCAGGCCGGCCATCAGCAGCGCCGCCGGGAACAGCCCGACGGGTTCCAGATCCGGCACGGTGATCATGTAGCCGGCCCCTCCGCGGCCGGGATTGTGCAGGGCGAGCAGCAGCACCGGCACGGCGCCGTACGCTGCCGCACCCACCAGCCCTGCGACGACCGGCCAGCCGATCCCCCCAACCGGTAACGCGGTACCCGTCGTTCGGCCCCGCGCCTGCTCCGCCCTGAATGCCAGCACAGCACAGACCGCGGTCAACGCCACGATCACGCTTTGCGGCCAGGGCGTCCCGCCCACCGGAAACGGCCACATGTCCACCCCGCCCACCCCCTCGTCCCGTTGTCCAGGTCACGCGCCGTGGCCTCGTGACCATGCTGCTGGGAAGGGAACGGCAGGCGCCATGGACCGGAACCTACTTCCGAGGTGGGCAAACACCTACCTCTCCGCCGTCCTCGACGTATACGGTCCCGGACGCAGATCGTCCGGCCACCGCGTCCCGGGCCCGCGGCATCCGTCGCCGGGAACCCTCCACCGACCTCGAACCGGTCGCCCCCAACACGCTTTCCCACGGGCCACGCGGCCGAGCAGACGTACCTGCTGGGGGACCCGCGTGCCCGGCTGGTCCGCGAGTCCTCACCCGAGATCGGGGACGGCGCTGGCGTGGGCGGCGAGGACGCGCCAGGTGCCGTCAGCGTGAATCCAGGTGCGGGTGTAGCGAAGGCGCGCCTTGAACGGATGTCCTCCGGCGGTGCCCTCGAGCCCGGCCAGCACACGGGTGATCCCGGTGGAGTCCACCACGGTCACGTGCAGGTCCTGCTGGTCGAAGACCTCGACGGCCAGGGTCCGGGACCTGTGCGCTCCCAGGTCCTCCTCCTTCGTCATGGTGCTGCCGTCAGGTCCCGTGTAGATGACACGGTCGTCCAGGAGCAGGTCCAGCGCCTGCGCATCACCTGATCGAACAGCGGCCTGCAGCCTCTGCTCGGCATCGTGGAGAGCGGCTTCAAGAGCCACCTGGTCCATCTCCATCCCGATCCTCCTTGCCTCGCCGGCCCTGCGGAGAATACGGGATGCGAACTCGTGAGGGATTGCCCCAACACGCTTTCCAACGGGCCACGGCGCGGTTCGCGGGAAGGCGAGGGCGCTCCGACCTGAGACGGAAGCATCGGCGAAGCACCCTGCGGACGGGACCGGACGGCGGCGAACGAGACCAGAGCTGGGACCGGGACAGCGTCATACCTTCCTGACTCGACCAGCTCGTACTCGAACCCGCTGGAGAGCGCTCCGCGGGCGCCCGTACGCTGGTGCGGTTCGATCCTGTCGCCGGCGCCAACACGCCTGGCCGGTCGAGCAGTTCACGCATCCCAGGGGGGACCACCACGTGAGACTTCGTATTGCCCTACCAGGCGTGACGGCCGGCGCGATGCTGGCCGTCGCGCTGAGCTTGCCGGTCGCCGTAGCCGACCCGGGCACGTCAACGCCGGGCACTCCGTCGTCCGGCGTCACCACGTCGGCGCCGGACCCGACGGACAGCACGTCCGCGCCGGACCCGACGGATACCCCGTCCGCGCCGGACCCGACGGACGGCACGTCCGCGCCGGCAGACCAGTTCGAGGTCTACGGCGTGGGCAACGCCCACTCGGACCACTGGAAACTGGCCCTGTCGGTCTTGAGCCTCAGCGGCGACCAGATCGCCGGTATGACCGCGCACTACCGCCCTCACGGCGCACCCACGGATTCACCGGACTCGGGCACCACGACCGCGTTCGGGTACGACCCCGTTTTCGGCGGACAGATATCCGCCGACCGGCCCGCGCTGCCGGCCCTGGGGGTGTACGACGTTTCGCTCGACGTCACCGACACCGAAGGCGCGACCGAACACTTCGCGGACGTCGGTGAGTTCACCTACGCGGCGAAGGTGAAGACCGGTCGGCTGACGGCCGACCGCGGCTCCGTCGACTACGAGCACCGCTCGTACACCGTCAGCGCTCCGGTGACCGTCACCGACCCGTCCACCGGAGCCGCACTCGACCCGTCGGGCGTCACGGTCTCGTTGGACAACCCGGACCTGGCCCCCGGCACGGTGGCCACCGGCACGGTCGGCGCCGACGGCCGGATGACGGCGCCCGTCACGGTCAAGGGTTCCGCCAGCTACCGCACCTTCGACGCGCAGGGCACCGCCACCGCCGGCTACCCGTACGCGCTCGACAGCAGCGATTCCACCATCCTCAGCGTGCCGGCAAAGGCCGAGACCACTCGCATACGGATACTCAGCAGCACCGACGTGAAGCTCCCCAAGGGCGGGCACACCACCCTCCGCGGCGTGTTGGAGCGGAAGGTCGGCACCGTGTGGACGCCGACACCGGGGCAGACGGTCAACGCCGACGGGCCGCCGTACTACCAGGCCAGCGCAACGACCGACCCCAGCGGCATCTTCACGATCACCACCGGCACCGCCGGGGCCTACTACTTCGACAACTACCGCAACTACGACCCCTACCTCGACGAGAGCCAGACCACGACCCCGGTCTACGTGCACGTGCCCTCGCCCAGCCGGGTCACCCCGTTCCACGTCAGCGAGGACGAGTACGGCGAGGCGAAGATCGACGGCCGACTCAACCTGAACGTGGTGGAGTTCGCCTCGGGGACCCAGTCGGTGACGATCCAGTTCTCGTACGACAACAAGACCTGGCACACCGTGGGCACCACGAAGATCGGCCGCTCCGGGCTGGCCGGGGACGAGTTCAGCTGCTACGCGACCTACGCCGGCCAGGCCAACGGCTACTGGCGGGCGTACTTCCGTGGCACGCCGGACTACTCCCCGTCCTACAGCTCCGCCGTGAAGATCTACCGGACCCCGTCCCGGATCACCGGCGGCACGCCCAGCCACACCACGGTCCGCAAGAACACCTACCTGACCTTCGGCGGGCACGTGCAGCAGCGCAGCACCTCCGGTAAGTGGTCCGGCATCTCCCACACCTACGCCTACCTGGAGTTCCGCCCCTCGGGAAGTTCCACCTGGCACTACGTCACCCGGGTGAAGACCGACTCCAAGGGCGCCTACCACCTGCGCGGCAAAGCCACCCGCACCGGCAGTTGGGCCGTTGTCTGGTTCACCTCCGACAGCCACCACATCGACTCCAACGGGCCGCAGCGCACCGTCCACGTCAAGAAGTGACCACCATCAGGCAGGCTGCAAGTGACGCGCACCCGCGCAACACACACCCGGGTGGGCCGTGCAGTACGTCCCGCCTTACGTACTCCGCTCGGTGGTCAGGTCGTTGCGGTAGGCGTAGCGGACGGCCTGGGCGCGGTCGGTGGCGCCGATCTTGGTGAAGATGCGGTTGATGTGCGTCTTGACGGTGGCCTGACTGACCACGAGGCGGGCGCAGATCTGGGCGTTGGACAGGCCATCGGCGATGAGGGTGAGGACTTCGGCCTCGCGCGGGGTCAGGCCGTCGGGCAGCTGGGCCGCGGTGTCTCGCGAACGTCCCTGCTGGGAAGGGGAGTTCGCGGGCACGCGGGCGTCGGGCTGTATCGCGGCGACCAGGCGGGCCTGGACCACGGGGTCGAGCCAGGTGCGGCCGCCGTGCACGTTGTGGATCGCGGCCTCGACCTGGTCGTCGTCCGCGTCCTTGGTCAGGTAGCCGCGAGCGCCGGCCCGCAGGGCGGGGAAGACCGAGTCGTCGTCCGCGTAGGTGGTGAGCACGAGAACTGCGGTGTCCGGCAGCCGTTCGCGCAGCAGCTCGGTCGCGGCGACACCGCCGAGGACCGGCATGTCAAGGTCCATCAGCACCACGTCGGGGCGCAGCCGCTCGGCGAGTTCGACCGCGTCGGTGCCGTTGCGGGCCGCGCCGACCACCTCGATGCCGTCCAGCATGCCGACCAGCAGGACCAGTCCGTCGCGCACCACGCGCTGGTCGTCCGCGACCAGCACTCTCACCTTCGAGCCGGGTCCGGACCCGGTGCCGGGTCCGGACCCGGGTCCGTTTCCGGGTTCGCGTCCGGCAGCGGGCAGCGTCACGCGGGTATCTCCATCCGTACGGTCCATCCGTGGCCGGTCGGGCCCGCGCTCGCGTTGCCGCCGGCCAGGGCGAGCCGCTCGCGCATGCCGGTCAGGCCCAGGCCGGAGCCGCCTGGCACCGGGGCCGGTACGGGGGCACCGCTGTCGCGCCGGTCCTCGATGGTCAGTGTCGTGGCCCCGGCCTCGTAGCGGAGGCTCACCGTGGTGCGGGCACCGCGTGCGTATCGCGCCGCGTTGGTCAACGCCTCCTGCGCGCCCCGGTACAGCGCCACCCCGGCGTTGTCGGGCACCGGCCGCCGGGTCCCGCTGACGGTCATCGTCACGTCGAGCTCCAGGTCGGTGCGGTAGCGCTCGACCAGTTCGGCCAGCCGGTCCAGGGAGGGCGGCCGGTCCCCGCGCAGCGCGCCGACGGCCCGGCGGGCGTCGCCCAGGCCGTCCTTGACCAGCGTCGCGGTACGGTCGAGCAAGCCGCGCAACTCCTCGTCGGCCCCGTCGCGCCGGGCCATCCTGCGTGCGGCCTGTACCTGGATGGCCAGTCCGGACAGGGTCTGGGCCAGGACGTCGTGCAGGTCCTGCGCGATCCGGGTGCGCTCGGCCAGTGCCGCCGCCTCGGTCTCCGCCTCCCGGGCGTCCTCCAGTTGGGCCAGCAGCAGTTCGGCGCGCGTCTCGTTGCCGCCCGCCTGCCGGATGTAGAACGCCATGACGGCCAGGACCGCGCAGAACTGCAACTGGCCGACCAGATTGGTGGCGCTGCCGTCCATCCCGGCGAGGTTGGTGCCGAGCAACTCGGCCGCCAGGACGCCGCTCAGGGCCGTGGCCGGGACCGGCGACAGCACCAGGAAGGCGGTCAGCACGCTCGTCGACATCGGGAGCACGGACATGGCGTGGGGCTGCAACATGCCCAGCGCCAGCCCGAACTCGCCGATCAGCAGGCAGTACGCGACGCACGGACGCGGCGCCGTCACCTGCCACCGGCCGGAGGCGACGGCCACGATCGGCAGCAGGCACCCGGCGAGCAGCAGGGTCACGGCGAGGTGCACCCCGTGGGTGCCGGGCGAGGGACGGGCGGACAGTGACTGGACGCCGATGGTGATGATGACGACCCACAGCAAGGACAGCAGGCGCCTGATCCTGCGTTCTCGCCGGTCCTGGACGCGGGCCAGCGCCACCGCCAGTCGCGGGCTGACCGCGTCGGCGGGCGGGCCGTCCGGGAAATCCGTCATGCGCTGAAGGATAGGGCGGCGCTCGGGAGGCGCCGCAACGTACCGCGACCCGGCCCGCGGGCTGCGGGTCCGGGTCACGGGGCGGGCCGGGCGCGGGCCCGATCCCGTGTCCACGCAGTCAGCCCCGGGTCGGTGCGGTCGCGGTCGCGGCACTCGTGGTGACCCGGCGCGCCCTGGCCCGTATCACGACGAGCCGGGCCAGGACCTGGGCGAAGGCCATCAGCAGGAGCGCGACGGTCCACGCGTCGGAGCTGGTGATCATGTGGTCGCGGCTGAACCGTGCGATGTGTACCGCACCGCTGTGCGCGGACCAGAACTCGAACCCGGAGCGCAGCAGCATCCCCGCGATCCAGAACGCCGCCGCTGCGACCCCCGCCTTGGCGAACGCGACACCGTCGGAGCCGCGACTCATCAGAGTGGTCGCGCCGCAAGCGAGCCCCAGTACCGCGCCGACGGCCGCGCCGACGACGTACAGCCGCACGTCGTGGCCCCCGGTCGGGAAGGACTTGAGGTAGTACGCGGCCGCCGCCGCGACGCACACCACCGGCAGCATCGCGGTGCGCAGGGTGACCCGGGTGCCGTGGATCTGCGGGAGCACCAGAAGGATCAGGACCGCGGAGATGAGGTAATCAGTCGTCGTCATGCCCTTGAGACTGCCGTCCGCGCTGCGCCGCGACGTCAGCCGTCGGGTTGACCCAGGGTTGGTCCACCGCGTCAACCCACGGGTTGACGGCCCCGTCCGCCGAAGACACGGGGCCGCGGCGGCCAGCGAAGGGGTGGAGGGCCATCTCTCTCCACGGCCGGAGGCGGCCGGACACGCTCGCACGCGTTCGCCCGATCCTCTCCGGAGGCGGCGCCGGCTCCCGAGTGTGGTCCAGGAGTCGCAGGCCCGGAGCTGCCGACTGCAACCCGAACTGCAACCCCGTCTGGGGTCGGCCTGGCCAGGCCGAGCGCCAGGATCTCGGCCGCCATCGTCATGCTGGTGACGTTCGGTACGTACTGGTCCTCGAACTGCTTGCCCTGGTCGTCGCCGCCCCATGGCGAACCGGCCGCGGCAAGGCCTCCCTGGAGCTTGGCCAGGGCCGTCGCCAGGTCCGAGCTGTGCGTGAGGAACTGCGGTGCGCTCGTCTGCAGGTCGGCGAGCTTGATGTCGAGTATCTGGTCGTCGTCGGCGTTGCCCATACGTGATCCACCCCCATGGCTCAGCGATTCCCCCAGAGCACCAGCCGATCAACAGCTGTTGCCTCCTGCCACTTTGGTGGAGGTCAGGCGGATTCCGGACAGGAACCGCGACAAGTGCAAAGGGAATGGCCTGAACAGCGGCATCGCTGGCTTGTGTTCAGCGACGCGCGGCCTGGCGCAGGGCTTACGGACGGTAATGGCCGTCACATTTCCGCCTGCCCGTCGCCCAGGGCAGGAGCCGACCCGGCGCCCCCACGCCCTCGGTCTCAGTTCTGGTCTCATTCAGCCGCGTCCGGGTCCGTCCACCACCCGCCTGGGTGCTCGCTCGGCCGCAGGTCAGACCGCCTCCGCTTCCTCCCGCACGGCCTCGTGAACAGTTGGAAAGCGTGTTGGGGGCAACCCCTCACGAGTTCGAATCTCGTATCCTCCGCCAGTGCCTCACCGGGCACGACGTCGAAGGGCCCCCTCGTTCGCGAGGGGGTCCTTC
>NZ_JBFBIV010000156.1:0-12307 GCF_040702025.1 Streptomyces sp. NPDC088194
TCGTGCTGGGGGGGGCTCCGGGGGTCCGGCGGGGGGGCGTCGCCCCGCCGCCGGGTGGATGACGCGGTGGGGTCAGGACGCCGGGTGGTGGTAGCCGTCGTACGGCACGCCCAGGTAGGGGAAGTGGTCCAGGTACGGGTTGGTCACGTCGGCCGGGGTGAGCCCGTCGGTGATCTGGCCGGCCGCGGCGTCAGGCGTGTACGACTTGTCGACCAGCGGGAGCGTGGCGCCGGCGATGGCGCGCAGTTCCACGGTGACCACGTCGTCGAAGACCCGGCGGCCGTTGGGGAATCCGGCGGCGTCGCCCGCGACCAGACCGAGGATGTCGGGGTGGGCGGCGGGCGGGACCGAGGTGTTCAGGCGGAGCATGTCGGCCTGGGTGGTGCCGGTGAAGTTCTCGAACCCGGGCACCACGCCCTCGGGGATGCCAGTCAGCAGGATCGCCAGCAGGTCGGCGCGGGACTTGCCCGACTTGTTGTAGGCGTCGAGGTTCGGGAACACCCCCGGGTAGAGGCCGGGCAGCAGCTTCGCCAGCTCCGGGTGGGCGACGTAGTGGGCGAAGCGCTTGTCGTCGCTGGGCGGCAGCGCGTTCCACTCGTCCTTCTCGCCGAGCGCCACCAGCACCTCGTTGAAGAGCGGGTTGCCCAGTCGCGAGACCTGCACGAACGGCCCGGACTCCTGCTCCTGGCCGCGGCCCTCCTCGATCACGCGCGCCTGGCGGCGGCTCGCCGAGGTCCATACGCCGATGGTGGCGCGCGGGTCGGACGCGTCCTTGCCGTGCCAGCCGTCCCGGGTCAGGTCCGCGATCGGCACCTGCACGGCGAGGCTGTGGACGTTCAGCTCCTTGGTGGTGTTCACGCCCGGGGCGGGCTGGGTGAACACGCTCATGCCGTACTGGTTGTGCAGTTCCTGGAACGGGCGCAGGTTGCCCAGGTCGAAGATCGACCCGAGGTCCACGTAGAAGCCCTCGGCGCGCTGCCCGGCGAAGACCTTGCAGGTCTTGCCGATGGTGTGCACCGCGGCTTGCGCCAGCTTGGCGTAGTCCGGCGTCGACAGCGGGCCGATGTTGCACGGCGGGCAGGTCAGGTCGCGGCCCAGCACGGTGCTGCGGCCCTGACCGTCCACGCGGGTCAGCGTGTAGGTCTGGAAGCGGTTCCAGTTCGGCGAGTCCAGCGTCAGGATCGGGCCGGTGTTGTACAGGAAGCTGCCCGGCGTACGCATCCTGGTGGTGAAGCGGAACTGGTACGTGACGTCGGCGCGGCCGTCGCCGTCGTTGTCGACGTGGATCTCGTAGAGCACGTCGTCGCCGAACTCGTAGAAGTTCGGGCCGCCGGCCGGGTTCTGCAGCGGGATGTAGTTGGCGATCAGGGTGACCGCGTCGGGGCGGTCCGGGCTGACGAACGCGTACACGTCCGTGCTGTCGGCCACGGGGTCCTTGGAGATCTCCGGGGCTTCGCGGTGGGAGGACATTCAGCGGGCCTCACTGGTTCGGGGGTACGGATACGGGAACGCGGGGCGGGTGCGGGGGCGCGGGGGCGGGAACCCGGGCGGGCGGGAACCCGGGCGGGCGGATCGGGGTGCGGACTCCCTTGGCGGAGAAGGGAGTCGGACCGCACGGGGGCCCTGCCGTCAGCGGGCGTGCCGCAACAGGGCGCGGGTCAGGTCCGGGTCGACGACCCGGTGGTGCTGCTCGCCGTGGAAGAAGTCCAGCTCGCCGCGGGCCGCGTCACCGACCCGGACCATCAACGGCTCCTGGGACAGCTCGGGCTCCTCGGCGACCGCCGGCTCGGGCGCGGCCTTCGCCGCGGCGGGCTCGGCGGCCGCGGCCGCGGTCGCTCCGGCCGTACCGGCGCCGAGGACCACTCCGGCGGCGAGCCCGGCGGCGCCGATCATCCCGGCGTTCCTCATCAGGCCCCGCCGGTCGACGCCCGGCCCGGACGGGCTCTCTTCCCGCGGGTGCTGCGGGGGTTGCGGATGCTGCGGGTGCTGTGCGGACATGCTCGCTCCTTGGCTCGGTGGAAAAGCGCGACGGCCTTCGCGGTTCGGGTCGTGCGACACCGGAACAGCTCGGCGCCACCGAATGCGGGACCCGGGAAAAGGCCGGTCGCGAGGTCGTCAGGAACCGGATCTCCCGGATTCCGCGGCGGGGAGAAGGACTCGGTGGCACGGTGACGGATATCGGGAACCGCGATCCTCGGCAGGGAAAGTCGCGACCGTTTCGGAGTGAAGCGGCCAGGTGCCCTCCCGTCAAGATCCAGTCCGCCGCCCGACGCCACCGCCACGAAGGGCGAACCGGACGTTCCCGCAGGCCGGGACCGGGCCGTTGATGCTTCAGAGTGAATCTCGCGGGCAAGGCGCCGTCAGCCCAATCCGCGCCACCCGCGGCGCCGAAGGGAATACGGCAGGCCGTCTTCAGGAGGTGGATCGGACCACTCGTCCCGTCACGGAAAACGTGCACCCGCGTGCTTCAGGCGCTCTCGATTCCCCCGTGGGCGCTTCTCTCCCGTGCGCTCTTTTGCCCGGCCACGAAATACCCCGCGCCGTCACGGGAGTTCCGGAAATCCTCTGATCCCCGACACCGGCCCCCGGCGTTCCGTACGTCAACGCCCGCACCCGCCAGGGGAAGGGGCAGGGGCGGTGCGCCAAGAGGGCGGTGCGCGAGGGAGCGACGGTACGGCGGGGACGCTTCGGTCGGTGCCGAAGCGTCGCGCGCGCATGGTTCGGCCATGGACACACCCACAGAACGGCCGGTGCGGGCGCGAACCACCGGCGATGACGTCGCGACGGCCCACCCGCAGGACCTGGAGGTCCGGCTGCCCGACCGCCCCGGCGCGCTGGCCGACCTCGGACAGGCGCTGGGTGAGCGCGGGGTGAGCCTGGAGGGCGGCGGCGTCTTCACCCGCGACGGACAGGCCGTCGCGCACTACCTCGTCGACGACGGCCCCGCCGCCCTGGCCGCCGTCGCCGCCGCGGGGCTCGGCCCCGCCCTCGCCCGCGACGTCGTCATGGCCCGCCTGGACCAGGGGACACCGGGGCAACTCGGCGCGCTCGCCCGCCTGCTCGGCGACGCCGAGGTCAACGTCGAGGCCCAGTACAGCGATCACGCCGGCAACCTCGTCCTCCTGGTGGCGGACCGGCACCTCGCCGCGTGCCGCGAGGTCATCAGGGCGTGGCGGCGGCGCTGATCCCCACGCTGTCGCGTGCGGCCACTGGTGGGGGCCTTCGGACTCGGCGCCGGGTGCCGGATGATGGGGGCTGACGGTGGGGCGGCGGGTGTGAAGGGCGGCGCAATGGCAGACGGTGAATCCACCCGGTCCGGGCCGGACGTTCGGGCGGCCGGTAAGCGGCCGGAGAGCGTCGTGGCCGTCACCCGGCCCGAGGACGAGGCCGGTCCCGCGCCCGTGGCGGGTGCCGGGACCGGGGACGGGAGCAAGGCCGAGAACGGGGCCGAGGCCGGGAGCAAGGCCGAGGCCGGGGACGGAGGTGCGGGTCCGCGGCGGTCCCTGCGCCGGCGGCTGGGCGGGAGCGTGGTGTTCCTCGTCCTCGCGCTGCTGTTCGTCCTGCCCTGGTGGACGCTGTTCGGCTCCGGCGCCGGCTGGCCGGTCCCGGTCTTCGTGGCCGGCACGGTCGTCTTCGCGTGCGGGCTGGTCGCGTTCCCCTTCCTGATGGTCGCGGGCCACGGGCGCCGGCGGGCCGACCGGGCGGCCCGGGTCGCGGACAGCACCCTCGGTGTGGTCTGGGTGCTGTTCACCTGGTCGGTGCTGGGCGGTCTGGTGCACCTCGTGCTGATGGGGCTCGGCACCGGCGGCGCCGACCGGGGCAGGGTCGTCGCCGTGGCCGTCGCCGCGGTCTCCGCCGTCCTGCTGGCCTGGGGGCATTACGAGGCCATGCGCGTACCCCGGGTGAAGCGGCTGGACGTGCGGGTCCCGCGGCTCGGCGACGGCCTGGACGGGACCCGGGTCGTGGTGCTGGCCGACACCCACTACGGGCCGATCGACCGGGCCGGCTGGTCGGCCCGGGTCGCCGAGGCGGCCAACGCGCTCGACGCCGACGTCGTGGTCCACGCCGGCGACATCGCCGACGGCACCCCCGTCCAGCGCCGGGAGCAGTCCGCGCCGCTCGGCACGATCCGCGCCCGGCTGGCGAAGGTCTACGTCACGGGGAACCACGAGTACTTCGGGGAGGCCCAGGGCTGGCTGGACCGGATGGCCGAACTCGGCTGGGAGCCGCTGCACAACCGCCATGTCGTGGTGGAGCGCGGCGGGGACCACCTGGTGCTCGCGGGCGTGGACGACGTGACCGCGGAGTCCTCCGGCCTGGCCGGGCACCGCGCGAACCTGGCCGGCGCGCTGGCCGGAGCGGACCCGGACCGGCCGGTCCTGCTCGTCGCCCACCAGCCCAAGTACGTGGAGCAGGCCGCCGCCGCGGGCATCGACCTGCAGGTGTCGGGACACACCCACGGCGGGCAGATCTGGCCGTTCAACTTCCTGGTCCGGATCGACCAGCCGGTGGTGCACGGCCTGAGCCGGCACGGCGAGCGGACGCAGCTCTACACCAGCCGGGGCAGCGGCTTCTGGGGCCCGCCCTTCCGGGTCTTCGCACCGAGCGAGATCACGTTGCTCACCCTGCGGCCGGCCGGCGACGCCGGCTGACCGGCCGGGCAGGCGGACGAGCCGGGCCGGCCGGCGAGGCTCCGGCCCCGCGCGCCTCGCGGTGCGGCCGGGCGTCCTCAGGGGTCCTGGTCGGGCCAGGTCGCCGCGAGGTCGTCCAGGCTCGGGAAGCGGGGGCCGGGCACCATCTCCCGGAGGGTGCGGCCGTTCAGCCAGCAGACCTGGAGGGCGTCGCTCTCGGTGTCGAGTACGCAGCACGCGCCGCCGCCGGCGGCGGCCAGGCCGGTGAACACCGTTCTGACGCTCGCGGACCGCTCGAACATCACGCTCATCCGCGACGTGGCCGCGGTGAACTCCAGCGCCGCGTAGCGAGGGTGCGGCGCGGACGCGAACCGGACCGTGAGGTAGATGTACCCGATCCCGGCCCTCCCGAGCCCGTCGGGTCCGGGTCCGGGTTCGGGTTCGGGTCCCGGTGCGCGGCCACCGCCCTCCACGTACGCGCGCACCGCGTCGTCGACGCCGAACATGATCGTGGTGTCGAGATCCAGCGTGCCGCCCGCCGAGCAGTCGACCGGCTCGCTCGCGAAGTTCGAGGTGAACGGGACGACGAGCGGCACGCCGCCCGGCAGGGTGACCTCAAGTGGCGGCACCCTGCCGGTTCGTGGCGCCAGTTCCGCGAGCGCGGCCAGCGTCCTGGCGACGTTCCGGGCGGGGACGAAGATCTCGTAGCTGTAGTCGAGCCCCATGCGATTCCCCCGTTGCCCCGTTGCCCCGTTCCCCCGTTCCCCCGTTCCCCCGGTGCGCCGCACCGCATCCTCCCAGAGCGGGAGCCGCACCGCGCGGGGTCAGCGATGGGCGAAGACGGCTTCCCAGCGCGCCGGCGACTCCTCCTGCTTCGTGTGCCGCGCTCCGGAGAGCGGGACCTCTTTGCTGCTCCCGACCGTGACCATCACCAGGCGGGTGCCGAACTCGTTGCCGCCGGGCGCGATGTCCCAGGCGATGAGGTGGCGGTCGTCGACCCAGGCCAGCAGCTTCTGCCCGCGCAGCAGCGCGGCCCGCTTGCCCGTGACCGGGTCGAGCAGTTCGGTGGCGGTCTTCGACCCCTCGCCGGCGAAGTCCCCCGCCATCAGTTTGCCGTCGGGTGACAGCCCGGCCGGGGCGAGTTCGGGGTCCTCGTGCTTCTCCTTCGCCGGTGCGGGCACCGTGGTCCCGTCGAGGCTGAGGAAGACGAGGTGGGGCTCGGCCATCCGCAGCTCGGTCAGGAGCGTCCCGTCGTCGTTGAACTGCAAGGCGGCACCGGAACCGACGGGGAGGCCCTGGGGCATCGACGTGTCGGGCGCCAGCGCGTGCCACCGCGCCGCCCCGGACGGCAGGTCGATGACGGAGAAACCGGTACGGGAGTACTCCGGCTGCGGCTGGTACGACGTCCCCTTCGCGTCGGTGACGGACATCCGCTTGGCCCAGAAGAGGCGGTTCGGGTTCTGGTCGTAGGTGGTGACCACCAGCTTGCTGCCGTCCGGCGAGAGGTCCAGGGCGGCCGCGCCCTGCGGCACGGGAATCCAGTGGGTCACCCGGCCCGTGCCGAGGTCGAGGATGCCCACCCGGCGGGCCGGGAGCGCCTGTTCCAGCACGGCCGCGGTGCGCAGACCGGGGGCGACGACCACGTCGGACCAGCGCGAGTCCGTCGCGTAGCGGCCGGTGTCCGGGTCGAGCAGGCTGTAGGTGCGGGTCTGGACCACGTCGTGGTCGGGCTGGCGGACGTCGCGGGTGGAGTAGTAGGCGGCCAGCACCTGGTTCCCCGCGGAGATACGGTCGCGGGGCGGGGACTGCGACGGATGGCTCTCGACGCCGGTGACGGCGGGGATGTCCGCTGAACCGTCGTGCCGGGCGTGCCGGTCCGGCCCGTGGCCGGAGTCCAGCATGGTGGGCGTGGCCACCGCGGCGGCGACGGCGACCACGGTCACGACGGTCGCCGCCGTGAGGCCGCGCGTCCTGTGCCGGGCGCGCCGTGCGAGGACCCGCACGGCCAGGTCGGCGGGCGCGGGCCGGACGGACTCCGCTTGCTCGCGGAGCGTGTCGCGGACGAGTTCGTCGAAGGTCACGGTCGTACCTCCAGAGGGGTGCCGGGGGACGCCGGGCGGGCGGCGCCCCGGGGATCGTCGGGCAGGCGGGTGGGAGCGGCGGGCCTGTCCCGACCTGCGGGGCGCCGGGCCCGCGCCGGATCGGGTGGTGCGGTGCGGGACTCGGCGTCCCCGGCGTCCGCCGCGCTCGCCGGGCCTGCGGTGTCCTTCGCGTCCGTCGCCCGCGCGGCCTCCGTGCCGGTGGACCCTTCGGACTCGTCGGACCCGTCGGACGGCGCAGGAGCGCCGGCCGGGCCGCTGACCGGGCCGCTGTACGGCGCCTGCCCGTGGCCGGGCTCGCGCTGGGCGGCGCTCCGCGGCGGCCGCGGTTCCGCGGACCCGTCGAGGTCACCGAGTTCGGGTGCCAGCGCGCGCAGCCGGGCGAGCGAGCGGTGGGTGGTGGAGCGCACCGTGCCGACCGAGCAGCCGAGCGCGCGGGCGACCTCGGCCTCGGGCAGGTCCTCGAAGTAGCGCAGCACGAGAACGGTGCGCTGACGGGTGGTCAGCCGGGCGAGGGCGCCGCGCATCAGCAGGCGCAGGTCGGCGGCGCCGGTGCCGTCGCCCCCGGCCGCGCCGTCCGGCGGCTCGGCGACGGACACCTCCTTGCGGCGCCCCTTGAGCCGCCACCGGCTGATCTGCTGCCGGTACAGGACCTGCCGGACGTACGCCTCCGGCTCGTCGATCCGGCGCCACCGGTTGGCCACTTTGACCAGCGCGTTCTGCAGCAGGTCCTCGGCCGCGTGCCGGTCGCCCCCGCTGAGCAGCACGGCGGTTCTCAGCAGCGCGGTGGATCGGTTCGCCACGAACTCCTGGAAACTGTCCTGGTCTTCCGCATCCATGGTCACCTTCGCTCTCCGGCGGCCGATTGCCCCCTCCTGCCGCTACTGACGCGCGCGGGTGCCGCCGGCTATGCCTCCCCTGTGCACCCGCCGAACCGCACGCGGTACGCCCGCTATCGTGCGGCCGTGATCGGTTCATCGGCACGGCCCCTGCTCTTCCTGGACGTCGACGGACCGCTCATTCCCTTCGGGGCGACCCGGGAGGAGTACCCGAACGGCCATCCCACGTACACCGCGCAGGACAGCGGCTCGCATCCGCTGCTCGCCAGGGTCGATCCCGGACTCGGGCCCCGGCTGTCGGCGCTGCCGTGCGACCTGGTGTGGGCCGCCACGTGGGAGGACGAGGCCAACGAGTGCCTCGCGCCGCTCCTGGGCCTGCCGCGACTTCCCGTGGTCGCCTGGCCGGAGCCCTCCGAACGGGGCGAACTCCGAGGTCTGCACTGGAAGACCCGCGCCCTGCGGGACTGGGCGGCCGGCCGGCCGTTCGCCTGGCTCGACGACGAGATCACCGAGGCCGACCGCGCCTGGGTGCGGGCGCACCACCCCGCCCCGGCCCTCCTGCACCGGGTCGACCCCCGCCACGGCCTCACCGCCGCCGACCTCGCCACCGTTGACGCGTGGCTGCGCGCGGCGCGTTGACGTCAGGCCCGCGGGGCGCCGGGGTGCGTTCAGGCCTTCACAGCGAGACCGTCGACGAACTCCTTTATGTGGCCCAGCAGTTGTCTGTGGTGGGGTGGGGTGAAGACGTCGAAGTGGCCGCAGTCCAGGTCCCGGACGGTGAGGCGGGTGGCGAGCGAGCGCCAGCGGGCGATCTGCGCCTCGCGGTCGGGGCTCGCGCAGGCGAGCAGGAGCGTGGGGGTATCGCTGGGCTGTCGGACGCGATGGGCTCGTGCGGCGGTGAGATGGGCGGCGGCGGTGGAGCGCAACAGCGCCGGCTCGAAGCCCGAGGACAGCCCGCCGGCGGAGTGTTCGATGCTGTCGAGCGGATGGGAGCGCAGCAGCGCGTTGTCCGGTTCCAGTTCGGGGTGGCTGTCGATCATGACGACAGCGGGCGGCGGCGTATCCCCGGCGTTCCCCGCGGCAGCGGCCTGCGCGGCCAACTCCCAGGCGAGGATGCCGCCCAGCGACCAGCCGGCGAGCAGGGCGGGCGGTCGGGGCAGCGCGTCGAGGAGTTCCCGGTAGGCGGCCGCCATCCGTGGGACGCTCCGCTCCGGGCGCTCGCCGGGCAGCAGGCCCGCCGCGCGGATGCCGTGGACCGTGCCGTGCCGGGCCAGTTGGAGCGTGAGGCCGACGTACTGGCCGAGCCCGCCGCCCGCGGGGTGGATCAGCACGGTGTCCAGTGGACCGCTGCGCCGGCCCAGGGTCATGAGCAGCCCGGGGTCCTCGCTCATCGGCCGGCCCGCTGGGTGACGGCGCCGCACACCAGCGCCACGACCGCCGCGACACCCGCGCTCACCGCGGCCGGTACGGCCACTACGGCGCGCACGGTGGTCACCGTCCACGGGCCCACGCCCTCCAGGGCCCAGCCGGTGGCCGGGAAGGCCGGCGAGAAGACCACCGCGCCCGCCACGGCCGGCACGCTCCCCGGCACTCTCGCTCGATCGGCGCCCTCCGCTACTGCCGCCGGTGCGGCGGCTCGCCGGGTGGTCGCGCCGGGCTCCACGTTCATGGCGGGGCCTTTCCTCATCGGGCTCGCATCGAACGCGTCGGGCTGATCGGGGATTCCGCAACAGCGCCTGGCAGCAAGGCTAGTGACCGTGGTCCGCGCCGGGCGCTTCGGCGAGGCGGCCCGGGACACGGGCAGTCTACGGAAGGCGTCGGAACAGACCTATGCGTCCCAGCCCTTGGGCCGCGCCCTGCGCGACGGTTCCGGTGCACGCGGGCGCGCCGCGGACAGCCGGGCGGCGGGTCCTTCGGGCGGACGCCTCCCGGGCCGGATTCGCCAACGTCCGCTGGTCGCAAGGGGGTTCGCCCGGTGCTTCGGGTCCCCTCCCGCGCGAGATGCCGGGATGGCCGATTCTGAACCGTGCCGGGGTGCCAACGCGTCCCCGTGTCAGGCCACTTGAGGACCCGCGCCGGGCGACCGTAGCCGGGCGGAGCCGACCCCCGAGGGTGCGGCACGGGCCACAAGCACCCGGCAGAACGGTCGAGTTCACGCCCTCCCCGGCCAACTCCCCTGAGGCCAGGACGTGCGAAGGGCCCCACCCACTGCGGCGGGACCCTTCGACCGTAGGACGGTGTGGCGAACGGTCAGCGTGCGCCGGCGAGCGCGGGCACCGACCAGACGTCGACCACGACCTGCCGGTGGTGCGGGCGCGCCGCCGCCGCCGCGCCGTCGGCGTAGTTCTGGTCGACCTGTGCCGCCTCGGCCGCGTCCGGCGTGGCGTCGGTGCACGAAGTGCCGGGGCCGTGGCCGGACATGAGCTCCGAGCAGGGGCCGCTGTAGTCGTCGAGCAGTCCGAGGATGTGGCCGGTCTCGTGCGCCGCGATCCGGGTCACGTCGTAGCCCTCGTCCACCGCTTCCTGGCCCAGCTCCACCTCACCGCTGCCGCCCGGGAAGATCGGCCCCAGCGTGGTCTCGGGCCAGCCGTCCGTCGCCACGTAGACGTAGTCGGCCGAGCCGGGCGAACTCGCCGGCACCAGCTGCACGTTGTGCACCGCGTCGTTCCAGTTCTGCACGCCCTGCGTGATCGCGCTCGCCCACTGCCCCGCCTGGCTGGCGTCGTACGTCAGCGTGACCACCGCCGTGGTCGCCTTCGGCGCGGAGTGCGCCGAGGCGACCCCGCACGTCGTGCCCAACATGGCCGGGATGAGCGCCGCCATGGCGACTGTTCGCTTGATCATGAGACTCGTGCGCCTCCTTGGCATCAGTTGCACCAGAAGTCACCAGAGCATCATGAGCACGACAACCTCCACAAGTACCCGGCACCCGGCAGTTCCCGAACCCCCGCCCGATCCGGGCGGGTCGGCGGCCCACGGCACCGCGCCTCCCCGGCGCCGGGGCAGGCTCCGCGCCCGTGCTAGATTCACCTGCTTTTCTTCAATGACTGGGGGGTTCTTGAAATGCGACGCATCACCGCGTTCGCCGGCACCGCTGCCGTGCTGACGCCGCTCCTCCTGATGAACGCCGGCTCCGCGTCCGCCGCGGCGAGCAGTTCACTGACCGTCAGCACCATCGGCCGGGACGGGAGGTCCGTGTCCAGCCGCCCGCAGGCGGTCAACGTCAAGACCCACGACCTGTACTACCTGACCAGCGGCAAGGCGGCGAAGCTGCCCAAGGGCAGTTACGACGTGATCGTGGACGTCTTCAACACCCGGGACGGCACCGACACGCTCGGCGCCAAGCGGGTGACGGTGTCGGGCGGTTCGAAGACGACCATCGACGCCCGGCAGGGCCACGCCGTGAAGGCCGCGCTGAGCCCGGCCGCGCCCAGCGGCTACGACCAGCTGTTCACCGTCGACCTGTGCACCACGGAAGGCTCCGGCGACGTCGGCGCCTGGGCGGGCACGGGCACCCTGTTCGTGATCCCGTCGTCGCTGTCCACGGTCGAGTTGGCCTACGGCTCGACCTGGACGCCCGGGAGCGGCGACGGCCGCAGTCCCGTCTACGTGGGCGCGGGTGTGCACAAGAAGGGCCTGCCGAGCGGGCTTTCCACCACCTTCCACCAGTCCTCGCTGGCCTCGCTCAAGGTGACCGCCCGCCGCGGCCCGGAGACCGGCCGCTCGAACGTCGAGATCACCCGGAACAGCAGCGACACCTGCCAGGCGTCCTCCGCGCGGGTGGACGCCACCGCCACGCTGCCGTACGGCTTCACCGCGCACCTGACCGGCGGGTCCTGGCAGGTCTCCGAGACCGCCGACGACTTCGTCTACGGCCCGACGCACCAGTACAGCGCCGGCAAGAGCTACGGCATCACGCTCAACCGCGCGGTGTGGGGCCCGAGCGGCGGCCTGCCGTACACGTGGGGCTCCGGACACCGGCTGTACTTCGGGGACATCGGGATGTTCACGGACCCCGTGCTCGGGACCCCCGGCACGGCCACGACGACCTACAAGCTCACCAAGGCCGGCAAGTCCCTGTCCACGAAGTCGCACCAGCCGGTGATCAAGAGCGCCGGCTGGTACACGCTGACCGAGTCGGCCACCCGGCACCCCCTCCACAAGCTCGCGGCCGACGCCTCGTCCAGCAAGGCGACGGTGAGCATGCACTTCTACGCCGACCCCAAGGCGACCGAGCAGGTGCGGGGCTATCTGACCCGGTTCACGCCGGTGGCCCTCGACTCGTCCGACCGGGCCCGGCCGGGCGCCACTACCACCATCGACCTGGGGATGCTGCGGAACAGGTCGTCCGACCCCGAGGTGCGCCAACTCTCCGACACGGCGAAGAAGGTACGGGTCTGGGCCTCCTTCGACGGCGGCAGGACCTGGCACGCACAGACCGTCAAGCACCCGGGCGGCACATGGACCACGACCGTCCACGACCCCAAGTCCGGTACGGTCTCGCTGCGTTCGACGGTGGACGACAGCCACGGCGATTCGACGACCACCACCGTCGTCAACGCGTACACGGTGAGCTGACGTTCGCCGCGGCGACCGGGCGCGGAAACGGCGCGCGCATGCGGTTCGCGCCGGCGGGGGGCCGGCCGGCCGGGCGGGGCCCCCCCCCCCGGGAAACCGGCCGGCGCCGGGGCGGGGGGGGCCCCCCGCCCGGGGACCCGGCGCCCGGGCGGGGAGGTGG
>NZ_JBFBIV010000157.1:0-12064 GCF_040702025.1 Streptomyces sp. NPDC088194
TCCCTGCACGTCGTCCCGTTCGGCACCGGACCCCACCACATCCGCAGCTGCCTGGAACTCATCTTCTTCCAGGACGGCCACACCGTCGCCTACACGCAGAGCAGTTGGAGCGGCCACCTCGTCGAAGAACCCGAAGACGTCGAACCGCTGCGCCTGGCCTACGACTTGCTGCGCGACACCGCCCTCACGCCGGCGGACTCCCTGACCTTCCTCCGCACCGCGCTGGCCGAGCACGCGCCGCAACGGCAACCAACTCTGTCCGCCTGAACCCGGCCGCACGACAAGGAACGAGACGCACATGGGTAACACGTCTTCCGCAACGGCCGGACCCTCGGCCTTACCCGCCCCACCCCACCCGGGTCGCCCGGACCCGCCCCTCGGGGTGACGCTCGCCCCGGGTGGGTACGGCCCTCTACCCGCTCATGGAGAGGTGGTCGGCAACCACCCGCATGTCCGCGGTCAGGGTGCGCTTGCGCTTCTTCATGATCTCTTCCATGGTCACGGCCGCCGACTTCTGGTGCCGCAGCCACTCGGGAACCGAACGGTAGAGCCGCATCAGCTCGTCCATGGCCGCCGAGCCGTCCCCCGTGCGCACGTGCGCACGCGCCAGGTCGAGCACGTAGCGGCTGCCGTCGGTCGTGCTGGGCTTCCCCAGACGCCCCCACGCCTTGGCCGACAGAGCTTCGTCTTCCGTGGACCTGCGTACCACCGTGCGGGCGTCCCCGATAATCATGAAGTCCTCCAACGACTTCATCGCCGCCGTGACGGGGCCGAAGGCCGCAAGAACGTCATACGTCTGGGAATGCCCGACCGCGGCAGCTGCGATGGAAGCCGCCCGGCGGTATTCCCTGGCCTCCTGTGGCCGGTTGTTCCGTATCGCCGCCGCAGCCGCTTCCATCGCTACCCCGCCCCACACGGAGTAGCGATCCGGATCGGCATTGCTGACCTGTGGTTCGATCAGGTCCATTGCCTCGACGGCGAGTTCTTCCGCCTCGTCGAACCGTCCGGTCCGCAGCAACGTGAAACACAGGCCCCTCACCCGGTTCGCGGCAGCCACGTTGTCCTTCGCCGCCACCGCGTCGTTCACGGATGCGGTGGCCGCCACGTGAGCGATATCGAACTGCCGGATCTGTGTCAGATATCGTCCGGCGAGTCCCAGCACCTCGGCGCGGGCCAGCAGCGCCTCCCGCGACTCGTCCTCCGACCCCTCGTAGTAGGCAACGGCCGCGTTGGCGTCACGCATGAGCAGCGGAAGTGCCGCCGCGAGACTCGCGTACCGGCCCGCGGGATACAGCGTCACGGCATCACGGACCGCCCGCCGCAGGAGACGAAGGTTCGGTTCGTCGCCCGTCGGCGGCGGGACATCGGTCAGCCTCACTCGCGGAGTCAGCGCGATACGCAGATCACGAAGGTTGAGATCATTCGGATCGTTGTGGCGAACCGGCGTCGGGGCATCCGAAACCAGTAACTCCGAGGTCCTGACCCCGAGGCCGCGCGCAACGGCGTGGAGGGTCTCGATCCGTACACTTCCGCCCTGCTCGATCTTGCGGACCGTCGCTACGGAAAAGCCCGACTGATGGGCGAGTTCCTCCTGGCTGAGGCCGGCCCTTCGCCGGTGCCTGCGTACATTGTCCGCGAGTTCTTCCGACATATCCTCACCTGCCCTCCAGTTCAGCGTACGGCGCGGACACAGGAGGCCAGTCGGGAAATCCGGCCACGGGGAGCAACTACGCCGGAGCGTAGCGGTTGCACCGTGCCGAGCGGATAAGTGGGCCATCCCGTCCATGGGGCGCGACATCGCGCACTCATACCGTCGTGACACCCAGTCACCGATTCGTAACCGGGACCATGATGACCTCAGACTCCGAGCATCAGTACCCCCGCGACGTCACCGAAGCGGCAGATCAGACCCCGCCGCGGTTACTGCCCTGGACCGAGGAGAACGGGCAGCCCGCCTACCTGAACGGCGACCCCTCAGGACCACTGTGGAAGTTGGCCGACCAGATGGAGGCCGTCCAACTAGGGCTCGCCGAAGAACTCCTGCGCAACGTCCGCGCGGTGCTCGCCGGCCCCGAGCCGTCCCCCGGGGAACTGTGTTTCCTCATCGCCCGCCTGACCGAGGCCCTTCTCGACGCCCTGCGCGTCGCACACAGCCGCGGCGCCCGCCTGGCGCCCCCCGCCGTCGCCCTCTGCGCCCATGATGCGGGCGCTCCCCCTGACGACTCCGGTTCAAGCCCTGACAAGGGGATGTACCCCCGGCCGTCCGGATTCGACGCGCCCGAAGACGCACTTCGCACCCTTCAAGACCGTGGAGAGGAAAGCCATGACGAGTGACAGCAACAACGGGACCAAGGTCGCCATCGACTGGGAGTGGTTGTCCGCGCGGGAGTTGTACGCCAGTGAACTGGCCTACCGGCGACAGCGCGCGGGGCTGACGCTGATGGAACTCGGGGCGAAATGCCTTTACGAGCAGTCCTATCTCCACCGGCTGGAACGGGGGCAGCGCCTGGGCACCGTGGAGGCGGCTGCCGCGCTGGACAAGGTGTACGGCACGGGCGACCTCCTGGTGAAGCTGTGGCACCTGGCCAAACGCGAAGCGAAGGACAAGCCGTTCCTCGGACTCGCACCCCTGGAAGCCGACGCGGTGAGCGTCCAGGAATACGCCGTCAGCACCGTGCCGTACCTCCTCCAGACCCGCGCCTACGCCGAAGAACAGCTCCGCACCGCCCGCCCGCGCAGCATCAAGCAATTGAGCGCCCAGGTCGCCGCACGGCTGAAACGCCAGGACCGCCTCACCGGACCCAACCCGGTCCACTACCGGGCGTTGATCGACGAAGCCGTGCTGCGCCGCAAAGCCCGCGACCCCCAGACCTGGACCGGCCAGTTGGAACACCTGATCACGACGGCCCAGCAGCCCGATGTCTCCCTGCACGTCGTCCCGTTCGGCACCGGACCCCACCACATCCGCAGCTGCCTGGAACTCATCTTCTTCCAGGACGGCCACACCGTCGCCTACACCCAAAGCAGTTGGAGCGGCCACCTCGTCGAAGAACCCGAAGACGTCGAACCCCTCCGCCTCGCCTACGACCTGCTCCGCGACACCGCCCTCACGCCAACGGACACCCTGACCTTCCTCCGCGCCGCGCTGGCCGAACACACGCCGCAACCGCAACCAACTCTGCCCGCCTGAACCCGGCCACACGACAAGACAAGAATCGACAAGGAACGAGATGCAGACCCGTAAGACCTCTTCCGCAACGACCGGACCCTCGGCCTTACCCGCATCACCCCGGCGGTGGACCCTCACCGCCACCGACGGGCGCACCCTCACCGGCCACCTGCCCGCGTGGGCCGGGAACGACCCGAGCGAGCACAACGTACCCCCCGGTGCCTGGGAGGACCGGCTCGCCGACATCCACCTCACCCGGCGCTTCCCGGGACGCACGGTCCCCGTCTACTGCGCCACCAGCCCCGCCCCGGGACCCGTCGCCGAGGAAGCCTTCTCCTGCACGCTCGACTGCAACCCGCACGCCGAAGCACCCGAACCCCGCACCCCGCTGGTCAACCTGCACCTGTGCGGGGACAGTTGGCTCACCGACCTCGGCCCGCAGGACCTGACCCGGCTCGCCGCCACGTTCCGCTGGGTCGCGAAAGGCCTCGACCGGGAGGTCCGCCCCGCCCTGGTGAACGCGCAAGAGGACTGGGCCAGGCACGCCGATGCCGACCCGCAGTGAAGTGAGCCTGTGGCGTCGGGCGCGAGGGGCACGGGTAACCGCGCCCGCCGGCGGCGCGCCGCAACGGGGGCGACGGACAAAGGTGCCCACGGGGGGAGGGGGCGCCGTAGATTCGGGGGTATGGCTACCGACACCGCGGGCGACGCCCGAACCGATCGTGACGGCCCCTACGATCCCGCTCTGATCGCGCGACGCGCGAGGTCCTTCGGGGCGGCGGCGACCGCCTATGCCGCGCACCGGCCCGACTACCCCGTGAACGGGGTGAAGTGGGCGCTGGAACCGGCGCTGGCCAGTGGACTGGGTGCGGAGGGTGGGACGTTGGACGTGCTGGACCTGGGCGCAGGCACGGGGAAGTTGAGCGCGGTGGCGGCCGGACTCGGGCACAGGGTGACCGCGGTGGAGCCGGACCCGGAGATGCTCGGCGAACTGCGTTCGTACCTGCCGACGTTGACGACGCATCAGGCAGGCGCGGAGGAGATCCCGTTGGCGGACGCGTCCGTGGACGCGGTGATCGTCGGGCAGGCGCTGCACTGGTTCGATCAGAGCCGCGCGCTGCCCGAGATCAGCAGGGTGCTGCGGCCGGGTGGGGTGCTCGCCGCACTGTGGAACGCCGACGACGACCGGGTGGAGTGGATCGCCGGCCTCGGCAAGGTGGCGCTCAGCCGTACGTCGTTCATCGACTGGAGCCCGGGGCGCGGCATCCAGCCGTACCAGGAGCTGTTCCCGGTCGAGCACGCGTACTTCCCGCACCGGCAGCGGCGCACCGCCGACTCGCTGGTCGACACGATCGCGACCCACTCGCACGCGCTGACCCTCGAACCGGGCGAGCGCGCGGAGTTGATCGAGAGAATCCGCGCGTACCTGCGCTCCCGCCCGGAGACCGCGAGCGGCGAGTTCGACCTGGAGATCATCACCCGCGTCGAGCGGTCGGGGAGGCGCGAAATCGCCGGTTCCTGACCACTGCCCACGGCCCTGTCCCGCTGCTACGCTCTCGCCGCGCCGTGGCGGGGAGGTCCGGGCAGGAAGAGGTGACCGTGGGCATGTCCGTCGAGCACGGCGGCGGGGCCGACGACGACGCGGCCGCATTCCACGCGTTCTTCGAGCGGCACTACGCCGAACTCGCCCGCCTCGCCCACCTGTTGACGGGTGAGGCGGACGCGGCCGACGATCTCGCGGCGGACGCGCTGGTGGCGCTGTGGCGGCACTGGGACCGGGTGCAGGGCGCCGACCACCCGGCGGCGTACGCGCGGGGCGTGGTGGCCAACCTGGCGCGCTCGCGCATCCGCAGCGCGGTCCGGGAGCGGCGCCGGGTCGCCCTGTTCTGGTCCCAGCGCACCGAACGGGTCGTGGAGCAGCCCGACGTGCCCGCGGTGCTGGACCTGCGCGAGGCGCTCCAGCGGCTGCCGTTCCGCAAACGGGCGTGCGTGGTGCTGCGGCACGCGTTCGACCTGTCGGAGAAGGACACGGCCGAGGCGCTGGGCATCTCGGTGGGCACCGTGAAGAGCCAGACCTCGCGCGGGGTCGCGGAGTTGGAGCGGCTGCTGGCCCAGCCGGCCGAGGCGCCGGCGGCACCGCACGGCCCGGACCCGGTGACGGACCGGCCGACGGCGGCGGTCGCCCTGTCCGGCGGTGCGCCGGATGCCGGCCCGGCCGCGCCCGGTGCGCCGGCGCCGCGCGCCCCGGCCCCCGCGACCGCACCGGCGCCCACCGTCGGCGGCCGGCTCGCCGCGGCCGGCGGCGTGCACACCGGTCAACCACCTCCCACCGGAGGGGCGTTCGGCCCGCCCGCGGAAGCAACGGCGGCACCGATGACCGCGGCCGTGGCGACCGCGGCAGCATCGGAGGCGGCGACAGCAACGGCCGCGGCCACGGCAACACCCGCGGACGACGCAGCCGACGCCGCGCCGGGCACCACCCTCCTGGCCGACCAACCACTCTCCGCAACAGGCGAGTTGGCCTCCGTCGGCTCGGACGGTGAAGCGCCCGCCGGGGGGCGGCGGGGCCGTACGGGGGGAAGTGCGGCGGCCGGCGGGAGCGCTCCCGCGGCGGGGGCCGACGCGGAACGAAGCGCGACGGCGCGGATACTGGGGTCGACGAATCCCGCGACACGCCCGCGTACGCACACGGGACGGGGAATGTGATGGCCCAACTGCCGCAACTGCCGCAACGCCTGCGCGAGGCGGCGGACGCGCACCGGCCGGACCGCGAACGGATGCTGGCCCGGGTGGAGCGCGCGATCGCCACGCCCGACTGCGAGCCGGCCGACCTGGCCGCGGCCACGGCGGCCACGGCGGCGGCGCGGGAGCACTCCCCCGCCGCGTGGATGCGGGTCACCGCGGTGGCGGCGGCCGTGGCCGGCGCGATCGCCATCGGCGGCCTCGCGGTGGGCGCGGTCGGCGGCGACGGCACGCCGGGGCGGGACGCGGTGACGTCCGGCGCCGCGACCTCCGCGCAACCGGAGCCGCAGCCCGCGGAGTCGGCCACCTCCGGTTCCGCCGCCCGCTCCCGCACGACCGAGAAGCACCCGCGGCCCGGCCACTCCGCGCCGAGCACCCGGCACACCCCCGGCCACACCTCGGGCTCGGCCGCCGGCCCGACGTCCGGCAGCGCGAGCGGCGCGCCCGCGGCCCCCGGCGGCTCCACCCCGTCCGCGCCCGCCGCCGGCAGCGGCGGTGTGACGTCCAACGGCAGCGTCGACCCGAACAGCAACCCGTACTGGACCGAGGACGACGTCAACCTCACCAGCACGGTGGCGCTCACCTCGCTCACCGTGGAGCTGCGCGTCTCCGGCCGGTCGGGCGGGGTCAGCGACAACAGCTCCTACACCTCGGCGACCGGGATCACCACCACGGTCTCGACGAGCGGCGGCGACCTGGTCTACCGCTGGACGCTCAACCCCGACCAGACGCTGCCGCCGGGCACGTACACGTTCGCGGGCCAGTTCAACCACGCCTCGCGCGACCGCACCACCACGGCCGACCGCTACACCGTCACCGCCGGCGGCGCCGCCGGACCGGCCTCGTCCAGCGGCGCCTTCTGAGCGTCCGGTGTCCGGTTGCGACATCGGCCGGAAATATTTGTACCGCCACGGCAACCCCCCGCGCCCCGGTGGCGACTTGGGTACGCACGGACCCTCCTGCCCCAGCCGGGGGCGGAGGTTCCGGGGCGCGGCGGTACCCCCATGATCGCCGCGCCCCGGAAGACGTGCCGGGTACGGTGCTACGGCCGCAGCGCCGCCCGTACCGCCGCGAGGTCCGCGTCACTCGCCAGCCCCGCGTGGTAGAGCCGCAGTTCGGTGGCGCCCAGTTCCGCGGCGTGCGCCGCGTCGGCGGCGAGGGTGCGGGGGCTGCCGCCCATGCCGGCCACGACCGTGAAGTTCGCGGCGAGCACCGTGTGTTCGCGGCGGTGCGCGGCGAGCGGCGCGAGGACCGCCTCGCGCGCGGCCGGCCCGCCGGTGCAGGGCAGCACCAGACCGTCGGCGTGGCCGAGGATGTGCGCGGGATCGACGCCGGCGTTGGCCCCGCAGCGGTACGGCACCGGGTCGGCGTGCATCAGCACCTGGAAGCCGGGCCCGGCCGCCGCCCGGACCGCGGCGATCGCCTCGGCCTGGAGCGAACCGGCCGTGCGGGTACGCCAGTTCAACGTCAGCGCGGTGAACTCGGCACCCAGCAGCCGCTCGATACCGTCCGCTCCGCTGCCCGATCCGGCGTCCGTTCCGGTGTCGGTGGCGCCGCCCGCCCAGGCGGGTGCGAGCGCGGCGCGGACCGCGGCGGCGAGCCGGTCCGGGTCGGCGCCGAGCCCGGCGTACCCTTCGCGGCAGTGCGGGCAGAAGCAGAGCGACATCAGGTACTGGGCCGCGTCGCCGAGCGGCACGCCGCCGATCTTGTCGTGGGCGTGCAGGTGCGCCAGGCCGTACCAGCCGAGGGATTCCAGCTCGGTGCCGCGGGCGCCGGGCCGGGGCGCGGCTTCGGCGGCCAGCCCCACCAGGTAGGCGCGGACCGCGGGTTGGGCGATGCACGGCGCCCACGGATAGCGGTCGCCGTACGCGTTGACCACGCTGGTGTCCGGATGTTCGGCGCCCATACGGGAGTTGTGGGCGAGCACCACCCAGGTGTGCACGTCGAGACCCGCGGCCGCCAGCGCCGCCGCGGCCGTTCCGTAGGCGTCCTGGTCTCCGTCCGTCCAGGTGCCCGCGGGATACGGGCGCAGGGCGTGCGACCGCCAGCGCTCGGCGTCGGGCGGGTAGAGCACGGCGGCGTGCTCGGCGGTGACGACGCGGCGCCCGGGGTGGCGCGGGGTCAGGGCGCGGGTGGAGTGGTAGGCGGAGGCGAGGGTGACCTGGCGGACCCCGAGCGCGGCGACCCGGTCGGCGGCGGCCGGGTCGCCGACGACGTCCCAGGGGTAGAGGAAGGCGGAGGTCTTCATGGCGGCGGCCGTGGCGGCGGGCGGACCGGCGGAGGGCGAACCGGCGGAGGGCTCGCCGGGGGCGGATCGGCCGGCGGGCACGGATGGACCCGCGGCGGGCGTGTCGGCGGCGGCCATGTCAGTGCTCGCCGACCAGTGCCAGGCCGCGCTCGATGAGCTCGCCCAGTTCCTTGACGTGCGCCGGGGCGGGCTCGGACAGCGGCGGCCGTACCTCGCCGACGTCCAGACCCCGCAGCCGTACGCCCGCCTTGACCAGCGAGACCGCGTAACCCCGGCCCTGGTTGCGGAGGTTGACCAGCGGGCGGTAGAAGCCGTCGAGCAGCTTGCCGACGGTGGCGTCGTCGCCGGTGGTGAGCGCGCGGTGGAAGGCGAGCGCGATCTCGGGCGAGAAGGCGTACACCGCCGAGGAGTAGAGGGTCACACCGATGCCGCGGTAGGCGAGGCCGGTGAGTTCGGCGGTGGGCAGGCCGTTGAAGTACAGGAAGTCGTGGCCGGGCAGTTCGGTGCGGACGGTGCTGATGATCCGCTGCATCAGGTCGAGGTCGCCGATCCCGTCCTTGAGGCCGATGATGTTCGGCACCCGGGCGAGCGCGACCACGGTCTCGGGGGTGAAGACGGCGTTGTCGCGCTGGTAGACGATGACGTCCAGGCCGGTGCCCGCGGCGAGCGCCGTGTAGTGGCGCAGCAGTCCCTCCTGGTCGGCCAGCACCAGGTAGGGCGGCATGGCGAGCAGTCCGTCGGCGCCGGCCCGTTCGGCGACGGCGGCGTACTGCAGGGCGAGCGCGGTGCCGTATCCGGCGCCGGCCACCACCGGCACCCGGCCGGCCGCCTCCTCGACGGCCGCGGCCACGCAGGCGCCGAACTCCTCGGGGGCCAGCGCGTGGAACTCGCCCGTGCCGCAGCAGACGAAGGCGGCCGCCGCTCCGGCCTCGACGCCCTGCCGGACATGGGCGCGGAAGGCGTCGAGGTCCAGCGAGCCGTCCGCGTCGAACGCCGTCACGGGAAAGAACAGCAGACCGTCAAGTCGCTCGGCGAGTGCGGGCGAGGTCATCGGGGGTCCCCCTCGGAGCCGGTGGGCGTGATGTGCGCCCTCGTGAATCATGTCTATATTCATGAACGCTGCCACGCTAGGCGAGGTTCCCGGCGCGGGTCAAGCGAGCGAGCAGTCCGCGAAACGCGCGTCAAGCAACGCAAGTCGTCTATGTATCTGAACTGCATTCATGGATATACTCCTCCGGTCACGCCCGCACCGCCCGCACCAGCGGTGCCCCCGGCAGCCGGGGGCACCGCCCGGAGCCACCGCCCGAAGCCCGTCGTCGAACCAGGAGGACCACCATGCCCGCTCCTCGTACCGTCCTGCTCACCGGAGCCGCCGGCGGCCTGGGCACCCTGATGCGCGGCCTGCTGCCGTCATACGGCTACGACCTGCGGCTCTTCGACGTCCAGCCGATCGAGCCGGTGCCGGGCGAGCCCGAGGGGCGCACGGCGATCACCGCCGACCTCGCCGACCGCGACGCGCTGCGCGCGGCCGTGCGCGGGGTGGACGCGGTGCTGCACCTGGCCGGCATCTCGCTGGAGTCCACCTTCGACAAGATCCTGGCGGCGAACATCCAGGGCACGCACAACCTCTACGAGGCGGTCCGCGAGGAAGGGCTCCGCACCGGGAGCGCGGCGCCCCGGGTCGTCTTCGCCTCCAGCAACCACGCGGTCGGCTTCACCCCGCGCCCGCAGGACGGCGACCCGCTGATCCCGGTCGACACGCCGCGCCGCCCCGACACCTTCTACGGGCTGTCCAAGTGCTTCGGGGAGGACCTCGCCCAGCTCTACGCCGACCTGCACGGCATCGACACCGTCTCGGTCCGGATCGGCTCCTGCTTCCCCGAGCCGGCGAACGTGCGGATGCTGTCGGTCTGGATGAGCCCCGCCGACGGCGCCCGGCTCTTCCACGCGGCCCTGGGCGCGGGCACCCCCGGGCACACCGTCGTCTACGGCTCCTCCGCCAACACCCGCCTGTGGTGGGACCTCGGGTCGGCGCGGGCGCTGGGCTACGAACCGCAGGACGACTCCGAGGTGTTCGCCGCGCGACTCGTCGCCGAGCAGGGCGAGTTGGACCCGGACAACCCCGCGCAGGCGAACCTCGGCGGCGCCTTCTGCACGGACCCGCCGATCTGGCCGCACTGACCGGGCGGAGCCCGGGCCGCGCCGGGCGCGGGGACGGTTCGATCGGCACGGCGGGGACGGTTCGCCCGGTGCCGCGGATATCCCCCATGTACCCACCTGTTCCAGGGAGTCCGCCGATGTCCTACGGTTCCGGAGTCAGGTCGCGGTCGAACGGACCACCCGGTACGAGCGCGACGCCCGCCCGTCGGAACAGGACTCCCATGATCAACATGAAGAAGGGCGACGCCCCCGTCTCGCTCGCCAAGTCCCCCGGAATCACCGCCCGGATGCGCTGGGACAGCAGTACGGACTACGACCTGCACGCCCTGATACTGAGAACGAACGGCACCGTCGAGCACGTCGCGACCTTCGGCGCCGACGACGTCCCGCCGCAGATGAGCACCGCCGACGGGGCGGTCAAGCACCTGGGCGACGTCGGCCGCGATCACCAGGGCACGGCCGAGGAGGTCATCGAGATCGCCCTCAACGACACGATCCGCGCGGTGGTGCCGGTGGCGTACTCGGCACAGTCCAACGGCACCGGCTCGTTCTTCCGCTACGGCGTCACCCTGGAGATCGACAACGGGACGGCCGGCGACAGGGTCGTCATCGCGGCGGAGAACGCCAGTGACGACGACCTGGTGTACACCTGCGTGCCCGGCATGATCGAGAACACCCCGGACGCCGTGGTCGTCCACGCCCTGGAGCTGTACTCGAGCCCCGACTCCGAGAGCCGGCCGACGCTGCGGCTCCAACGCGGCGGCCTCATGCGCAAGGGACCGGAGGAAGTCAGGGTGGTCATGGACAAGGGGCCCTGGAACCACCACAAGTAGCACCCTGCCGGCGGGCGCGCCGGGAAACCCGCGCCCGTCACCGGGGCGGGCGGGTCCGCCCGGGCACGTGGGCGGGTGCGGACGAGGGTGTCGGCGCGGGCGCGGGGGCACCGGACGCGGCCCGACGGACCGGGTGCGGACGTGCCGGACACGGGCCCCGTCGGTACGGGCGAGGCCGCAGGTGCGGGAGGAACGGCGGCCCGGCCCGGCCGCCCGGCCATGGAACCGTGACGAGGGATTTGTCGTTACCTAGGACATGACCGCAATGACGCCTGGCTCGAATGTGCCGCTCTCCGTACCCCGAGTGGTGGTGGACGTCTCCGCACCGGTGCGGCTCGACGTCTCGGGTCTGCTCCTGACCGCTGACGGCAAGGTGCGCTCGGACGACGACTTCGTCTTCTACAACCAGCCCGAGGGCCCCGGGGTGACCCACCACTCGGGCGGCCGCTCCGCGCCCGACTCGATCGAGGTCGACACCGCGGCGGTGCCCGCCGAGATCGACAAGATCGTGGTGACCGCCAGCATCGACGGCGGCGGCGTCTTCGCCGGCACCACCCCGACCGCGACCGTCCGCGGCAGCGACGGCTCCGTGATCGCCACGTTCGAGCCGTCCGGGCTCGGCCCGGAGACGGCGCTGGTCGTCGTCGAGGTCTACCGGCGCGGCGGCGCCTGGAAGGTCCGCGCGGTGGGCCAGGGGTACGCGAACGGGCTGGCCGGGATCGCCACCGACTTCGGGGTGAGCGTCGAGGAGCCCGCGGCCCCGGCCGCGCAGCCGGTCGCACCCCCCGCTCCCGCGGCTCCGCCCGCCGCGCCGTCCGCACCGCCCGCGCCCCCGGCGGCTTTCGGCGCGCCCCCTTCCGGCCCGCCCGCCGCGCACCTGCCGCCGCCGCCCGCGGGCGCGCCCGCCGCGCA
>NZ_JBFBIV010000158.1:0-11967 GCF_040702025.1 Streptomyces sp. NPDC088194
GGGGCCGTTCCCGCCTTACCCCTGCCTTCTCCCCCGGTGGGCGCCGGCGGGGCCGGGGGGCCCCCCCCCCCCCCCCACGTCCGCGGTCAACTCGGCTGATCCGGCGCGGTTGGTGAAGGTGATCGGTGTCCGCTTCTGGCAGGCGGCGACCTGCGGCGTCGTCAGCGCGCAGGCGGGCACCTGCTGCACCTGGAGCCGCGCGCCGTAGCCCCCGCCGTACGCCTTGGTCAGGGAGGAGTAGTCGATGACGACCTTGACGTGGTCCGCTGTCGACTTCCCGTCGGCCCGGGTGACCCCGAGCAGCATCCCGTTGGCCCCGAACCGCACCGCGTGATCATGGGAGGCGAGTTGGACCCGCACCGACGAGGCAGCCGTGGCAGCGTGGCCGCTCTTGGTCTTGGCCGCACGCGCGATCCACACGGGGAGGGAACCGGCCCGTACGGGCTTCGCCGAAGCAGTCGCCGAGGACGTGGCCAGTGCGACGGTGGCGCTGCCCGCGGCAGCCCACGAGGGCTTGGACGCTTGATACGGCGTCAGCGCCTTTGCATTCGGTGCCTTGACCGTCGCGGGAGCCTTCAACTGGTGGCTGCCGGGCGAAGGCGTGGCAGCAAGCTTCACCGGGTTCCACAGTTCCCCGTGGAAGCCCGACGACCCGGTCGAAGTCCCCTGCGCGAACGCCTCGGGAACCAACAGTGCCGTCACCACGGCCATGACCACGGCACACGTCAGCGACCGCATCCAACTGCGGTGTCGTCGTGCCGCGAAGAAACCCCGCCCGCCAGCCATCGCGGTAACGCCCCCCTGGTACATAGCCCGTGACGGGCCGTGTGAACACGACCACAGATGGTGTGATCGCCGGATGGAGGCTATTGAGGCCGAACAGGCATTTCAATACCCTGTGTCGGCCCGGTGGGTACCTCGTGTTCTTCTTGCGTCACTCGCGTGCCCATCCCGTGAAGATGGAAAAGCTGCCAAAGCCACAGAATCGGACAGTCGGTCGATCACCGAACGTGGTGGACCGCTGTCGCAAATGTGTGATGGATCACAGGCCCTGGGGGGTCCTGACCTAAAGGAAGTGCCACCGTTGTTCCATTACCGCGCAAAAAGGCGCGTCGTGTCCCGTGCCCGAGTCCGGCGCACGGCCCTGATCACCGCAGCTGTCGCCGTACTGTTCACAGCGCCCGCCCTACCTGCCTACGCCGACACGCCGGCTCAGCCGGACGATCCCCTGGCCGCGGCTCAGGACCAGGCCGTGGCGAACGACCAGACCGTGCCGGTCGACGCACTGACCACCGAGACCTACAGCGTCACCGCCAACCCCGACGGCTCCTTCACCTCGACGTCCGATGTGTCACCAGTACGCGTGCAGAAAAACGGCGACTGGACACCAGTCGACGCCACGCTCAGCCCGAACCCGGACGGCACGTACTCGCCCGCCGCGACGCCCAACGGCGTCACGCTGTCGGGCGGCGGCAGCGGTCCGCTGGTGACACTCCACCACGCGGACGGGTCGAGCATGTCCCTGTCCGTGCCCTTCACCCTCCCCTCGCCCACCGTGACGGGGGCCGACGCGACATACACGTCGGTGCTGCCAGGCGTTGACCTCTCGGTGTCGGTGACGGACCAGGGCGGATTCAGCGATGTCCTGGTCGTCCATGACGCCCAGGCCGCGGCCAACCCTCTGATCCGGCAACTCACCCTGGCCGCGTCCACCGACGGGCTCACACTGTCGGCGACGCCGTCCGGTGGGATGGAAGCCACCGCCGCGAACGGGGACCTCGACTACACCACCCCCCAGCCGCTGATGTGGGACTCCGGCTCCGGCAGTGCAGCGACCGCCTCGGCCGCCGGGCAACGTTCGGTACGGGCAGATGCTGACGACCCGGGCGGCTCCTCAGCGGCCGGCCCCGGCCCCGACTCCCAAGTGGTGCCAGTACCGATGGCCACCAGCGGAGACGGACTCACCCTGACCCCGGACCCGTCGGTGCTGACCGACCCTGACACCGCCTATCCGCTCTACATCGACCCGGCCACCAACCCGGTGTCGGAGAAGACCGGCCACTTCGACGAGGTCTACTCCAACTCCGCCTGTTCCAACGCTCCCAAGTACGACCAGCCGCAGACCAACGGCGAAGGGGTCGGCTACCAGGGCTACGGCGGCGCCTGCGGAAGCGGCATCGAGCGGTCCTACTACGCCATCAACACCGACAAGCTCACCGCCGCCATGGTGGTGTCCAAGGCGAGCATCGCCGTCTCCACCACCTACGCCGCCAGCTACGACTGCTCCCACAACCAGCCGATCACCCTGCACACCACGAACTCCATCAGCACGACCACCGACTGGGACAACAAGCCCAGCACCCTCGACTCCGACTACCCCGCGGTCGCCACCCACGTCGCCAGCGGCGCCAACCCGGACAGCAGTTGCAGCAACACGACCGCCGACTTCAACGTCAAGTCCCAAGCTCAGACTATCGCCACCCGCGGCCATGACGTATGGACCATCGGCCTGTTCGGCGACGAGAGCAGTTCTGATCCGGACAACTACCTCCGGATGTCGACGGTGTTCGTCCTCAGCGTGACCTTCGACATCCCTCCGTCGGTACCGACAGGACTGCACACCGTGCCGGCCGCCACAGGTGCCAATGCCGCCTGCACGACCAGCGGCGACGGATGGTTCGGCGCCGCCACCAACACCGGCGGCTCCAGCAACGTGAAGCTGGACGCAACGGTCACCTCGAACGTCTCGGGCGAGACCGTAGCCGGCCACTTCCACGTATGGGACCGGACCGTCCTCGACTCCAGCGGCGCCGCGCTCGACAAGTCGACTCCGACCACCAGCCTGCTCGCCTCAGGAACCGTCGCCAGTGAGCCCATCGGCTTCGTCCTCAACGACGGCCACGAATACGGTTGGGACGCCTACGCCACGGACAAGGCCGGGAAGAGTTCCGCCATCAGCGACCACTGCTGGTTCCGCACCGACTTCACCCCTCCTCCCACTCCGACCATCGCGCCTAACCCCTCCTTCCCCATGGTCGGCGGCGGCGCGGCCGACCCGGTCGTGTACGCCAGCCCCACCGGCACGACCACGTTCACCGTCACCGGGACCGACAGCCCCGCTTCCGACAGCAGTTGCACCCCGAACGCCTGTCTGAGCAGCGGAATCGACCACTTCGCGTTCGCACTGGACAGCGAGCCGACCGCGTCGAGCAGCACAGGTCAGGTGAAGAGCAGCAGCGGAGGCGTCGCGACCGGTTCCCTCACGGTTCCGCTGAGTCACTGGGGTGTCCACACGCTCTACGTCGACGCCGTGGACAAGGCAGGCAACATGTCGCAGGCGCCCTCCAGTTACACCTTCGTCGTGCCCTGGAACCCGAACCCGGCATACCGGCCGGGAGACGTCACCGGCGACGGCAACCCCGACCTCCTGGTCGCCACCAAGACCGGCGACCTGGAAGTCCTTCCCGGTGGCATGGACCCCGCGTCGAGCGCGGCACCCGTCCAGACCGGTTCTGTCGCAGGCTCGAAACCGGCCCCTGTCGGCGGACCGGCAATCGTCTCCACCGCGGCACAAACTCCCGACGGGGGCGACTGGACCCACTACCTCCTCGCCCACCGCGGCAACATCTCCGGCGGGGAAGGCGACGACCTCTTCGCCTACGACAAGGACACAGACACGCTCTACCTTGTCAAGAACGACCTCGACCCGACCGGCGACGCCACGACCACGCCGTGGTCGGAGTTCCCGGGCTACATCGACAAGAGCCCGGACAGGGACGTCAAGTTCGCGAAACCGGATTGCGAGAGCGCCGAACACGAACCGGACGACGCGCTCTGCCGGAGCGCGGGCTACAGCAAGCAGGCGTCGATCACTCAAATGGTGGTCGCCGGCAACGTCTACAACGACGTCCAGGGCGACCCCACCCTGATCACCGTCGAGAACAACGAACTGTGGAGCTACCAGACCGCCCCGGGCGGACTCACCTACCCACGCCTGCTCGGCGACGGCGACTGGTCCGGCCTGACCCTGCTCGCGCCCGGCACCGTCAATGGCACCTCCACCCTCTGGGCACGCGACAACACCACCGGCGCCCTGTACAGCTACTCCCTGGGACTCGACCCAGCGACCAACACCGTGCCGCTGCTGCACGCCGCCACCCACACCACTCTCGGTCTCACGCTCCCGCCGGCCGACTACCCGCTCGTCTCCTCTCCCGGTGACGCCAACGGCACCGCGGCAGACGGAACAGCCGACGGCTGTCCCGACCTCTTCGCCGTGACCACGAAGGGCGAACTGACCGAATACCAGGGCGTCGTGAACGGCAGCACCTGCGGCACCAACTTCAGCGCCGCCATGCCCATCGGACCCGCGACCGACTCCGCCGCTCACTGGTGGAACCTCGACGACGGCACCGGTTCCACCGCCGCCGACCAGGACGGCGCGCTCGACGCCACACTCAACGGCGCCGCCGCCTGGACGACCGACACCACCCGCGGCAAGGTCCTCGACCTCACCGGCACCACCGGCTATGCCGAGACCAGCGGGCCTTCCGTCGACACGTCCAAGAGTTACACCATCTCCGCCTGGGTCAAGCTCGGCTCCACCGCCGCCAACTCCACCTTCCTCTCCCAGTCCGACACCAGCGGCAACACCAACGCCTTCCAGATCTACTACTCGTCCGGCGCCAACGCCTGGGCCTTCAACCGCCACAACTCCGACAACACCGTCTCCACCGACTTCACCGGGGTGTACAGCCCCACGACACCCGTCGTCGGCAAGTGGACCCGCCTGGTCGCCGTCTACGACTCCACCGCCCACACCATGTCCCTCTACGTCGACGGCAGCAAAGCCGCCACCACGCACTGGACGGGTACCGACTGGAACGCCGCCGGACCACTCGAAATCGGCCGCCGCCAATTCACCGGCGGCTACGGCGAGTACGCCGACGGCGAGATCAGCGACGTACACGTCTACGACACGGCGCTGCCCCTCGCGGACGCCGTGAACATGGCCGACAGCCCGAAGGCCGCCCAACTCGACTGAGCCGGAACCGTAGTTGACCGGTCACGTGTCCGCCCGCTCCCTCGGCAACCAGGATCGGGCGGACAGGGCTACGGACCCCAGCAAGCAGGTCGCATGACAGCCGGATTCGAGCGAGGCTCTCTCTTGACCGTCAGAGGTCGACCCGCGGGAACCCCGGTGAGTACGCGCCTCGTGCAGCTCGCAGGTATTTGCTGGGGGACCGTTCGGGGCCGCATCCCGCGCGCCCGGTGGTGAGCGATCGCGTATCCGTACGTACCGCACGCCCCGTTCATCCGGGACAGGGCGAATATGCCCCACCGGGGGTCAGGGGGTCGCAGGTTCAAATCCTGTCGTCCCGACAGACGGGGAAGCCCGCTGGCGGAGCACATCGCTCCGGCCCAGCGGGCTTCTTCGCGTCCACGGGCACGGCACCGCGCGATCCGCAGACGCCGCGGGGCTCCAGTGGCGAACGGCGTTCGCCGGTTCAGTGGCGGGCCGGGGCGGAGATGCCGGTCCCGCCCGGGAGGTCGGCTCCGAACTGTGCGATGACCGCGTCCAGGTCGAGCGGCGTGAAGGCCTCGCGGTCCACCTCGTCGATCCTTTCGGCGGGCACCAGCCAGCACACTTCGAACTCCAGGCCGTCCGGGTCTTTGACGTACAGCGACTTGGTGGTGCCGTGGTCGATCTCGTGGGCCAGCGCACCTGCCCGCAGCAGCTTGTCGCGGATCTGCCGGAGTTCGGCCAGGGTGTCCACCTCCCACGCCAGGTGCGCGAGCCCGGGGTGTCGGCCCGGGCTCTGCGGGGAGGCCGGGTCCGCTATCTGGAGGAAGGCAAGGTCGTGGTCGTTGGAAGACCCCTCGGCCTGCACGAACGCGCCCTCGGGCACCTTGCCGCCGTCGGCGTGGAGGCGGAAGACGGTGCGGAACTTCAGCAGGTCGGAGTAGAAGGCGACGCTGCGTTCGACGTCGCGGACATAGAGCACGGCATGGTTGAGACGCTGGACCGGCATGTCGCTCCTCAATTGGTTACGACTAGTGCGTAGCCCCACCATAGGGAAGCAACGAGGGCGTCACAAAAGGCACATTGATGTGCGCAAAGCACACCAATGACCCTGACCGTCCCGCTGTCCCGCCCCGTCTACGCCGAGGTGCCCCGCATCGAGTACGCGCCGAGTACGCGTCGAGTACCCAATGACGCCACCGGGCGGGCGGATCAGGCCGCGGAGACGGCGCCGGGTCCGCGTTCGTCGCTGTCCGCCGTGAGTTGGGCGCGCCCCCGCGCGGACCCGCACAAGCCCGCTCGTGAAAGCCCGAGGCCAACCGGACTTGGGACGGGGAAGCGGGGGCGATGGCGGAGGCGATGGCAGGCCGGGCGGCCTCCTCGGAGAGGCTTCCTGAGGCGACGTCTGGTGCTGGCAGGGGCTCCCCGTCGATGGGTCCCGGTTCTGTGCGCCCGGGAGCGGCCGGGGGCGGCCGGGGAGTTCGCCGTCAGGGGGTGGTGTCCGGCCCGGCGCTACGGGGCACCGTCGCCTCCCCGTTCGTCACGGGGGGTCTCGTCCGCGCCGGTCTCGTCCGTGCCGGCCACCGGCGCCGTGAGGTGTTCGAGGGTACCGGTGACAGCCAGGAGGCGGTCCAGCCGCGTGCCGCGCTCGTCCAGGTGGAGGCGGACGCCGGCTTCGCCGGTGCGGCGGCGGATCATCAGCAGGGCGGACAGCCCCATGGTGTCGACGGTGCCGAGTTCGGCGCAGTGCAGGTGCAGGTCGTCCAGGTGCGGGTGTTCGGCGAGCTTCTCCGTCACGGCGGCCACGAGGCGGTCGGCGTTGTCGTAGTCGAGGTCGCCGTGGAGTTCGATCCGGACGGTGTCCTCGGTGTCGACCGTGGTCAGGCGCAGATGGGCGGGGGGTGTCATCGTCATAGGGGCTTCCCGGCGATGGTGCGAGGGGCGGTGGCGAGCGTGTCGAGGGCCTGTTCGAGGATGTTGACGGCCCGTGGGAAGTCCTTGAGCTCGCGGGCCAGGATGCCCAGGGCCGGCGGCAGGCTGTGCGCGGGGACGCCGCGAGCGGTGAGTATCCCGGCGGTCCAGGTGACGAACCCGGTGAAGAGCGCCGCGTCGCCCAGGTAGAGGGCGGTGGCGAGGAACTCCACGATGTGCGCGAGGTCTTCCGCCGTACGCTCCCGCTGTGCCGCGCTGTATCCGCGCATGGCGGGGAACGCCTCCTCCAGGGAGGCGAGGACGGTGCGCACGAGCGAGGCGCTGTTGCGGGTGACCATGGTGTATTCCTGGTCGGCCAGGTGCGGCAGGTCGTCGGCCGGCTGGTGGTCGGGCTGCGGGCGGGGCAGCGGGCCGCGGGCGAGCCGGTCGGCCGCGGCGCGGGCGTCGGGCGCCCAGGCGTCGGCGCCGAGCAGCCGGGCGTAGCGGCCCCCGGGTCCGAAGGCGGCTCCTCCGACCAGCACGGGTACGCCGATGGCCTGGCAGGCGGTGATCGCGGCGTGCGCGGTGGGCAGCCGGACCGCGATCGAGCCGGACAGGGCGACCGCGTCGGCGTCGGTGCGGTGCAGGTGGCCGACCAGGTGCGGGGTGGGGACCTGGGCGCCGAGGTAGTCCACCTGCCAGCCGCGCAGGGTCAGCACCTCGGCGAGCAGGCGGGCGGGCAGGGCGTGCCATTCCCCGTCGACGCAGGACACCGTGATCCGGCCCTGGTCGGGCGCGGTGTCCGGGGCGGCGTGCAGCGTGAGCGCGGTGACGACCCGCTCGTTGATGGCTGTCGCCGCGTGCTCCTGGGCCACGCTGAGGCGGTTGGCGGCCCACTCCTCGCCCACCTTGCCCTGCACCGGGGCGATCACGTCCAGCAGGAGGGTCTCCGGGTGCACGCCGTCCGCGAGCGCGCGCAGCACCACGTCGGTGGCCCTCCGCTCGTGGGTCGCCACGACGGCCTCCCACAGCTCGTCGACCAACCGCTCGACCACACCGCTGTCCGGAAGGCGGTCCCGTGTACTGGTTCTCATGCAACGCATCTGCCCTGAATGCGCGCGTTCACCGCACCCCGCGGCCCGGCGCGCGGCCGCCGGGCCCGTGCCGGCGCCTCCCGCCGGGCGCACGCGCGGCCCGGCGGGCCGGAGCCCGGCGGTCAGGAGGTGCGGCGTTCACCAGGCGCGGTGTTCACCAGGCGCGGCATCACGCGGTGAAGCGGCCCCGGGTGTGGCCGTTCACCGCGATGAGATGGTGGCTGCGGGGCGCGGAAATCACCACGACGGCCATGTCGTCGTGGGAGCCCTTCCCCACCCACTCCGAAGCGAGCATCTGGACCCGTTCGACGACGCTCTCGGCCGGCATGCCCGCGCACTCCGACAGGGCCCGCTGGAGGCGTTCCTCGCCGAACTGCGTGCCGCCCATCGGTCCTCCCTTGGCCTCGGTGATCCCGTCGGTGTACAGGACGCAGGACTCGCCGGGCGCGAGGGTGATGCTCGCGGTGCGGGCGGGCGCGCTGGGCAGGGCGCCCACCAGGGTGCCCCGGGTCCTGGCCTCCTCCACCGCGCCGGTCGCGCGGACGATCAGCGGGCTCGGGTGACCGGCGCTGGTCAGCCGCAGGCCCACCCCGCTGCCCTTCCGTACCGCGGAGGCCAGCACCAGGGTGGCGAACCGGCTGTGGCGGGAGTTGAGCAGCGCGGTGTTGAGCAGGCCGATCATCCGCTGGTGGTCGTCGGCCATGGGCAGCAGCGCGTGCAGCGTGTTGCGGATCTTCCCGGTCAGCACGGCGGCTTCCAGCCCCTTGCCGCACACGTCCCCGAGCGCGACCAGCGACGGCTCGCCGTCGACGACGGCGGGGTGCACGTCGTAGAAGTCCCCGCCGATCCGCTCGTGGTCCGCCGACGGCCGGTAGCCGCCGGCGAAGTCCACGCCGGAGACCTCGTGCAGCGACGGGGGCAGCAGCTCCTGCATCAGCGTCTCGGTGATCGACGACTGCTCCGCGTACAGGCGGGCGGCCGACATCGCGACGCCCGCGCGGGCGGCGAACAGCCGGGCGAAGACCTCCTCGTTGTCGGTGAACGGCGCATCACCCGAGCGGCGCAGCAGGACGAGCGCGCCGGCGGGTACGCCGTGGCCGGGCAGCGGGGTGACCACGATCGAACCGGCCGGGCCGAACCCGTCGGGCACCAGCCAGTCGGGCGCGGCCGACGGGTCGATCCACCGCGAGGGCATCGGCGGGAAGCCGCGCAACGCCTCGCCCAGGCCGGGCACTTCGTCCGGGTCGACCGGCGCGTGGGTCCGTACGGTGTCTCCGCCGCGCAGGCAGGTCACCATCGGCAGTCGGGCCCCGCGGGCCGGCGCGACGACCAGTGCCGCGTCGGCGAGGTGCTCCGAGGCCAGGTGCGCGATCACCTCCATGCAGCGGACCATGTTGAGCGAGGACAGCAGGGTGCTCGACGCCCTGGTCAGGAACGCGGTCTGCTCACGCTCCAGCCGCAACGCCTCCCGCACCAGCCGGAGTTCGGTGTCGTCGACCAGCCACCACACCACCGTGCCGTCGCCCTGCGCCCGCGGGTACGCCTCGAAGCTCCGCTCGCCGATCAGGCCCGAGAGCGGTTCGGCCGCCGCGGAGCCGGCCGGGCGGGGGCGGGGCGCCCGCACGGCGTTGTGCGCGGCGGACAGCCAGTCCGGCGCCCAGTCCGCGAAGCGCGTCCCGGGGCGGGCCCCTGGCAGCAGCGCCTCGGCGGAGTCGTTCCGCACGACGATCGTGTCCCGGCCGTCAACGACCAGGACGGGATAGGGGGCACGGCGCCACGGAGAACCGTGTTCCGGTCCGGCGCCGGTCTGCGCTCTGGTGGAGACCATATGCTGAGGACCCGCTGTGCGAATCCCTCACCTCATCGACTCGACGAAATCGTTGCCACCCGGCAACCATCCTGCATGTCCCGCCCCGATGGCAACCGGCCCCCGTCCCAACGGCGGGCCGCACCGGAGGCTTTCGGCACCGCGCGGGCGCGCTCCGGGCCGGCTCCGGACCACGTCCGGGTCAGGCACGACGGCGCCGCCCGCCTGCGGGACGAGGGCCGAGGGGCCGGGGCGGAAGGGGCCTGGCGGAAGGGCCCGGCACCCGCCCCGGACCGGCCGTGCCGGCTACACCAGAGGGAGCACGGCCGAGATCGTCTTGCCCGCGCGGTGGGTGACGACTGTCACCTCGTGGGCCAGCCGGCAGACCATCTGCCAGCCGTACCCGCCGATCCTCGGCATGTCCTCGGCCGCGTCCGGTCCGGACGGGCTGACCGGGGGCTCGGGGCTGGCGTCTCCGACGTACAACCGCAGCGCGTCCCCGTCGATCTCCGCGGAGAACCGGGTCAGGCCGCCGCCGTGCCGGTTGGCGTTCGTGACCAGCTCCGACGTGACCAGCAGCACATCCGCCACCACCACGGTCTCCCTCCAGTCGGCCGCCGGAGCGCAGAAGCGCCGCTCCAGCAGAGCGAGGACCGCCGCCCGCGCGTCCGCGCTGGACCGGGGAAGCGCGCTCGGCGATCCCGCGGCGCCGCCGGACCCGATGCCCGTACCCGCGCCGTGCTGATCACCTGCTGCTTCCCCGCTCACTGGGGGCCTGTCTACCCGGTGCGCGCAACGGCACGCCACCGGGTTCCCCGCCGTCACCGAGCGCGCGCCGTCAATACGCCATCGCCTCCCGCAGGCTGTCCGCCAGGACGAACGCCGAGGCCGTGTTGGTCACGTCGAGCAGCCGGCGTACCGCCAGGCTGGGCCCCGCGATCACCAACTCGACCTCAGTGGCGACGTATGCGGCTCTGGCCTGGAGGAGGGTGTGCAGCACCGAGGAGTCCGCGAACGCCACGTCCGAGGCGTCCACCACGGTGCGCCGTCCACCGGTGTCCAGGCCCCGCCGTAGCGCGTCCGACATCGCCGCCGTGCGGGACTCGTCCAGATCGCCCGCGATCCTCACCATCCACACCCCGCCGCCTGCGGCCCAGGCGGACACCTCCGCGCCCTGCCCCGCCATTCCTGCCTCCCCCACTTGTCGCGGTCTCTTCGCACGGTGCTCGGGACGATACCCCGGGCCGATCATCCGATGCTTCGCGGGGAACGGGTGTTTGAAAGTCCAGCGCCGGTAAAGACGGTCGCTGTCAGGGATCGTCGGAAACGGAGAAAGAGCGCGTCATGGGTATTGTTGCCTGGATCATCATCGGACTGCTGGCGGGCGCCATCGCCAAGGCGCTCATGCCGGGCCGCGACCCGGGCGGCATCATCATCACGATGGTCATCGGAATTCTCGGTGGACTGCTCGGCGGATGGCTCGGGAAGGTCATCTTCCACGTGCACTCCATCAACGGGTTCTTCCACCTGTCCACCTGGATCGCGGCGATCGCCGGATCGATGATCCTGCTCGCGATCCACCGGGCCGTCACCAACGGCCGACGCGCCTGACCGGCGCACCCCGGCGGGTCCGGCCCGCGCCCTGACACCCGGCTCCGCCCGTGTCCGCGCGCCTGACCGGTCCGGCACACCCCCCGCGTCGTCGACGTCCCGGGGGACGCCGGGAACCGAGGTTCCCGCCTCAGGGGCTCATCGCATTTCCCGACCGCCCGGTAGCGCGGGCGTCGGCGTACCACTTGTCCGCACCACGGGTACTGCCTCGCCTGAGTTGTCACAGGAATCCCCTGAATCGGCCGGCGACTCCCGGGCACACCAATTCTCGGAGGTTCACCATCATGGCACCGTTGCTCATTGTTCTCCTGCTGGCACTGATTCTCATCGGTGCGGGTTTCGCGGTGAAACTGCTGCTGTGGATCGGCATCGTGGTGCTGGTCCTTTGGGCGCTGGGATTCCTCCTGCGCTCGACCGGATCGGGCGGCAACCGCGGGCGCTGGTACCGCTGGTAGACGAAGCGTCACCGCGCTCGCGGTGACCGAACCCGCGGCCCCGCGCGTGCCCGCCCCGAGGAACAC
>NZ_JBFBIV010000159.1:0-11732 GCF_040702025.1 Streptomyces sp. NPDC088194
TTCGGGCGCCCGTGGGGGCTGAGGGGGGACCGGGGGGGGGGGCGGCACCGGGCCGCCCGACCCCACCGGGTGCCCGTGCTACTTCAGGTCGGCCTGGATTCCGGCTGTCACGGTCGCGACCGGCACGCCGTTGACGTCCACGCTCTTGCCGTTCACCTTCACCGTCGGGGTGCCGGAGATGGTCTTGTCGTCCAGGAACTTCTCGAACACGGAGCTGGTGTCCATGGCCCACTTGTCGTAGGTGCCCTTCGTCACCGCGTCGGAGAACTTCGTGTTGCCCTTGAGCGCGGGGACCTTCTGCGCGATGGAGATGAGCTTCGCGGGGTCGCTGAAGGTGTCCTTGTTCTCGTCCGGGTGGACGGCCTTGGAGTACAGCAGGGTGTGGAACTGCTCGAACGCGTCCGTCGACACGTTCAGCGCGGCGCCCAGTGCGCTCAGCGCCTGCTTGGAGCCGGTGCCGCCGAGGTTCGTGTCCAGGAACGTGCCGATGTGCAGCACGATCTTGTACTTGCCGTCCTTGACGCCTTGGAGCACGGCCGCGCCGGACTCCTGCTCGTAGGCGGCGCAGTACGGGCAGCGCATGTCCTCCCACTCCTCGACCGTGTTCTTGTTGTTCGGGTCGCCGAGGGTGATGACGGTGCCGTTGGTGCCCGAGGTGTTGGCCGGCTTGACCAGGGTGGCCTTCGAGGCGGTCGTCCACTTGCTGGGCTTGCTCGGCTTGTTGGCGTTGTTGACCGCCACGGCTATGCCGCCCGCCGCGGCCAGGACCACGACGACACCGGCGGCGACGATGATCTGGCGGCGCACCTTCGCGCGCTTGGCTTCCTTCTCGCGCTGGGCGCGCAGCCGCTCGCGCGCGGCGGCCTTGCTCTGCTTGCTGTTCCTGCTGCTCATGGCTGATGTCTCCGGATGAAGAAGTACGCGTGAATGTGGGGGAAGGACGTGCGGGTCGGGCCGGCTGCCTGGTCAGGCAGCGAGCGCGAGCGGCGGTCCTCGGCGTACGACGGAGTGCAGCAGCGGCCGGGCGGCGAGGTGCGCGACGGCCGGGGTGGCGGGGCGGACCCGGCCGGGGGTGGTGCCCGCCATGGCGCCGACCGCGGTGACCGCGAACAGCAGCGGGCGGAACGCGGCGACGGCCACCGCCCGCAGCACGCGGTGCACCGCGGCCTCACCGCGCCGCAGCCACCAGGACGCGAGCAGGCCGACCGCGACGTGCACGGCCAGCAGCAGCCACGGCAGCGCGGAAGCGCCGTGGTGGGAGGTGGCGGCCTGCGCGGGGGAGACGGTGGGAAGCTGCGTGCCGACCTGGCCGCCGTGGCAGACCACCGCCTCGTGCAGCGACCGCCACGAACCGGTGACAGGGCCGCCGTCGGGCCCGTAACAGGACTGCTGGCCGGAGGTGAAGAGGGTGTCCACGGCCAGTTCCAGCGGCACCATCATCCCGCTGATCGCCCAGAAACCGCGCTCACGGCCACCGAGGGCGTAGGCCAGAGCGAAGACGGCCGCGAAGGCGCCCAGGACGACGGTCAGCGGCAGCGGCTTGTGAGCCATCAGGACGTGCGACGTGGAGGAGAGCGTGACGCAGAGCGCGGCGAACAGGGCGGCACGCGCCGCCCTCAGCCGCGGACGTATCGCGCCCAGGGTCTCCATGGGCACAGAGTGTGCCACGCGAACCTGTATGTGTGACCTAAAGGTCGGACACCAACCGGAGACGGTTCGGCCCGGCCGGACGGCACCGCGGGTACGGTGCGCCCGGCCGGGCCGATCGGGACCTACGGTGCGTTCACCGGGTCACGCGACACCGAGCCAGACGTCGGCGCCGAAGGAGACCTTGATCTCCGAGGCGACCGTGGTGGGGTCGACGAGGAATCCCAGCTCGTAGACGGTGGTCTTCTGCGGGCCGGAGACCTTCGCGCGTACCGGGCTCTCGCCGGGGTGGGCGGACAGGATGCGGCGCAGCTCGTTGATCGCGTCGTGCCGCAGGATCTTGTGCTCGCGGAAGGCCAATTGCACCGGGGGCTTCCCGCCGCTCTCCGCGGAGGACACGTCCAGCTCCGCCAGCTCGGAACCGATGATGTTCATCGTGCCGTCGCGGTCCTGCGCCCGGCCGCTGATCGAGACGACGCTGTCGGGGATGAGCGCGTGACCCACCAGCTGGTAGGTCGCGGGGAAGAAGCACACCTCGATGCTCGCGTCGCGGTCCGCGAAGGTGACCGCGGCCCAGGCGTTGCCCTGCTTGGTCATCTTGCGGTCGACCCCGGTGATGAGCCCCGCGACCTTCACCGGCCGTTCCTGGCCGGAGGCCAGCAGCTCGGCGAGGGTGGTGTCGCGGTTGCGCGCGAGGATGTGCTCGGTGCCGTCCAGCGGGTGCGCCGACACGTACAGGCCGAGCATGTCCCGCTCGATGGCGAGGAGTTGCTTGCGCGGCCACTCGGTCTCGGGGATGGCGAAGTCCAGCCCGAAGGTCTGTACGTCCTCGCCGGGCGCCCCCATGCTCGCGAAGAGGTCGTCCTGTCCGTACGCCTCGGCCTTCTTGACCGGGACGATCGCGTCGACCGCGTCCTCGAAGACGGCGGACAGTCCCATCCGGGTGTGGCCGAGCGAGTCGAACGCGCCGGCCTTGATCAGCGACTCGATGGCGCGCTTGTTCAGGACCGGGATGCTCACCTTGTCCAGGAAGTCGGCGAACGAGGTGAACAGGCCCTTGGACTTGCGCGCCGCGATCAGCGCCTCGATGACGCCCTCGCCCACGTTCCGCACGGACTTCAGACCGAACCGGACGTCCTCGCCGACGGCGGTGAACTCCGCGACCGAGGCGTTCACGTCGGGCGCCAGGACCTGGACGCCGCTCTTGCGGGCGTCGGCGAGGTAGATGGCCGCCTTGTCCTTGTCGTCCCCGACCGAGGTGAGCAGCGCCGCCATGTACTCGGCCGGGTAGTTGGCCTTGAGGTAGGCGGTCCAGAACGACACCAGTCCGTAGCCGGCGGTGTGCGACTTGTTGAACGCGTATCCCGAGAACGGGAGCATGACGTCCCACAGCGCCTTGATGGACTCCTCGGAGTACCCGTTGTCCCGCATGCCGCCGTGGAACTTCTCCCACTCCGCGGCCAGCACCTCGGGCTTCTTCTTGCCCATCGCGCGGCGCAGCAGGTCGGCGCCGCCGAGGGTGTAGCCCGCCAGCTGGCGGGCGATGGCCATGATCTGCTCTTGGTAGATCAGCAGGTGGAAGGTGTTGCCGAGGATCGGCTCCAGCGCGTCCTTCAGCTCCGGGTGGATCGGCTCGACGGCCTGCCGGCCGGTCTTGCGGCTGGCGTAGTTCATGTGCGCGTTGGCCGCCATCGGGCCCGGCCGGTACAGCGCCAGGGCCGCCGCGATGTCCTCGAACCGGCTCGGCTCCATCGCCTTGAGCAGCGTCCGCATGCCGCCGCCGTCGAGCTGGAACACCCCGAAGGTGTCACCGCGGGCCAGCAGCGCGTAGGTGTTCTTGTCGTCCAGCGGGATGTTCTCGGTGCTGAGGTCGACGCCGCGGTTCTCCCGCACGTTCTGGATCGCCTGGTCGATCACGCCCAGGTTCCGCAGGCCGAGGAAGTCCATCTTGACCAGGCCCATGGACTCGCACGACGGGTAGTCGAACCCCGTGATCTTCGTGCCGTCCTTGCGCATGTGCAGCGGAATGCGGTTGGTCAGCTTGGTCTTCGACAGGATGACCGCGGCCGCGTGCACACCGGTGTTGCGGATCAGCCCCTCGACGCCCTTGGCGCTGTCCACCACCTTCTTGACGTCGGGCTCGTTCTGGTAGAGCGTCCGGATCTCGCCGGCCTCGCCGTACCGCGGGTGCTCGGGGTTGAAGACGCCGTCGATCGGGATGCTCTTGCCCATCACGTCGGCCGGCAGCGCCTTGGTGATGCGCTCGCCGTGCGCGAAGGGGTAGCCGAGAATCCGCGAGGTGTCCTTGATCGCGTTCTTGGCCTTCAGCTTGCCGAAGGTGTTGACCAGCGCGGTGTACTCGTCGCCGTACTTCTCCACCACGTAGGCGACCATCTGGTCCCGCTTGCGGTCGTCGAAGTCGAGGTCGACGTCCGGCGGGTTGATGCGCTCGGGGTTCAGGAACCGCTCGAAGAGCAGGCCGTGCTCCAGCGGGCACAGCTCGGTGATCCTCGTCGCGTAGGCGACGATCGAGCCGGTCGCCGATCCACGGCCGGGGCCGACCGGGATCTTGTTGTCCCGCGCGTGCCGGCAGATGTCCGCGACCACGAGGAAGTAGGAGGAGAAGCCCATCGGACCGATGACCTTCATCTCGGTCTCGAAGCGCTCCAGCACCTCCGCGGGGATCGGGTCGCCGTAGCGCATCGCCAGGCCCTTGAGGACCTCCTGGCGCAGCCACGACTCCTGCGTCTCGCCCTCGGGCACGTCCGGGTACTGCGGCATCTCGTCCTCGAGGTCGAAGACCTCGTCGTACGCCTCGATCCGTTCGGCGATCAGCAGCGTGTTGTCGCACGCCTCCGGGAGTTCCTTGAACAACTCCCGCATCTGCGCGGCGGTCTTGAGGTAGTAGCCGGTGCCGTTGAACTTGAAGCGGTTCGGGTCGTCCTTGTTCTTGCCGACCCCGATGCACAGCAGGTTGTCGTGCGCGTCGGCGTGCTCCTCCAGGACGTAGTGCGCGTCGTTGGTCGCCAGCAGCGGGATGTCCAGGTCCTTCGCCAGCCGCAGCAGGTCGTCCCGTACGTTGCGCTCCAGGTCCAGGCCGTGGTCCATCAGCTCGAGGAAGTAGTTCTCCTTGCCGAGGATGTCCTGGTAGTCGGCCGCGACCTTGCGCGCCTCGTCGTACTGGTTCAGCCGCAGCCGGGTCTGGATGGCGCCCGAGGGGCAGCCCGTGGTGCCGATGATCCCGGCGGCGTGCTCGGAGATCAGCTCCATGTCCATCCGCGGCTTGCCCGCGGGGAACTGCCCCGTGTAGCTGGCCTCCGTCGACAGGTAGAACAGGTTGCGAAGGCCCTGGACGTTCTGCGCCCACATCGTCATGTGGGTGAAGCGGCCGCCGCCGGAGACGTCCTTGCTTCCCTCGCCGTCGTCCGACATCGCCCGCTGCCCGCCGGGACCCCAGAACTCCTGCTTCTTGTACCTGCGGTGCGACGGTGCGACGTACGCCTCGATGCCGATGATCGGCTTCACCGCGTCGAAGCCCTTGGCGACCTGCTGGAACTCGTACGCACCGAACATGTTCCCGTGGTCGCTCATGGCGATGGCGGGCATGCCCTGCCGCGCCACTTCGGTGAACATCGGCTTCAGGCGCTGGGCGCCGTCGAGCATCGAGTACTCGGTGTGATTGTGCAGGTGAACAAAGCTGTCGGCCACCGGGCTGGCACCTCCAGGACGATCGCGGGGAAGTCTCCACCCTAGTCGCTCGCCGGGTCGATCCGCCGGTGCATCGCCCGCACCCGGTGGCGGCCGCCGTACCCCGTGCCGGCGGCGCCGCGCCCGCCGCAGTGCCCGGCCGCCCTCCGCCGCTTGGTGCCCGCTTGGTGCCCGCCCAACATGTCGAGCGGGGCGCGGACTTCGCGGGGGCGGTGGCGGGACGAACGCGGGGGCGCCCCCCGAAAGGGGCACCCCCGCGTCCGGTAAGTGCGCGTGCGGCGCGATCAGTTGTGGCCGAACTTCTTCTGCTGCTTGCGCGGGGCGTGCGTGCTGGAGGGCATCATGTGCTCCTCGGCCAGGGCGCTCTTGCTGTGCTGCTCCTGGCTCTCGCCCGCCTGGTTCGACCGCTCGTCGTGCTGCTCGCGCTGGGGGCGGTTCTGGTTCTTGTTCTTAGCCACGATCGTGCCTTCCTAGTGAGGGGATGTTGGCCGATGGGCCGCAATCAGACTTACATGTGAGGACGAACGCCGCATTTCGGGCAGTTGGGGGTGCGGGAGGCCGGGAAATACCGCTGACCGCCACGCCGAAGATCGCGTTCGCGGTCATAACCCCCGAGCATTCGGGCACACTCGGGGGAAGCTCAGGGGGCATCCGTGCCGGGGGTCGACCGGAAGAGGTGCAACATGGACCGCTGCGTCGTCCTGGTGGACGCCGGGTATCTGCTGGGCGCAGCGGCGAGCCTGCTGGCCGGCGAACCGTCGCGTTCGAGGATCACGGTTGATCATGCCGCCGTGGTCGCCGGCCTGCGCGAACGCGCCGAACTGGAGACCGGCCAGCCGCTGCTGCGGATCTACTGGTTCGACGGCGCACCCGACCGGGTTCCGCAACCCGAGCACCGCCGGCTGCGGGTGATGCCGCGGGTGACGGTCCGGCTCGGCGCCCTCACCCGGACGGACGGCAGGTGGGCGCAGAAGGGCGTCGACGCCGCGATGCACGCCGAACTGTCCGAACTGGCCCGCAACCGGGCCTGCTCCGACGTGGTGCTGGTCACCGGCGACGGCGATCTGCTGCCCGGGATGATGTCGGCCAAGGAGCACGGGGTGGCCGTCCACCTGTGGGCCGTGCAGGCCGCCGACGGCGACTACAACCAGTCCGAAGACCTGGTCGCCGAGGCCGACGAGCGGCGGGTGCTGGACCGGGAGTGGATCACCGCGGCGATCCGGGCGAAGGAGATCGCCGGCGCGTGCGGGCCCGCGCCCGGGCCGCGGCCCGGGGTACGCCCGGAGATCGCCGCGATCCTGTCCGCGCCGCTGCCGGAGTCCAGCGGCTCGCCGCACCCGGTCCAGGCCCCGGCGAAGAACGGCTCCGCGCCGACCGAGCACCCGGACGACGACGCCGCGGCCGCCCCGTCCGGCAAGGGGGTGCCCACGCCCAAGGACCTCGCCGACCTCGGCCGCTCCCATGCCGCCCCGCAGGTTCCGCCGGTGGCCCACCCGGCGCCGAGCACCCTGCGGTGGTCCTCCGACAAGGGGTGGACCGACCGGCCCGGCGCCGACCAGCCCGACACCTCCGGGCTGCCGACCCTCGCGCAGCTCACCACGGCGGAGCAGCGGTGGGCCGACCGCGAGGCCGACATCACCGCGGTCAGCGGTGATCCCTACGAGGTGGGGCAGGTGTTCGCCCGGCGCTGGATCGCCCGGGTCAGCGACCCGACCCACCTCCAGCACCTCTCCACGCACTACCCGCGGGTGCCGCACCGGCTCGACGGGGAACTCCTGCGGTACGCCGCTCGCTTCGGGTTGCTGGCGCACAAGGACGACCAGATCGACGAGAACGACCGCTACGCGATCAGGGCGGGGTTCTGGCGCGAGTTCGACGCAGCCGCGACTCCGGACTAGCCGCTGTATCGGGGGCGTCCTTCCGTTTGCGGAAGACGGCCACACATGAGGCGGCCCCGGCCCGTTGCGGTGGCGCGGGGGGCCGCAGGCCCGGCTCGCCCGGCGGGTTCGCCCGGAACACCGGCCGACGGGTGGTCGCTCGCGCCGTTCCCTCCCGGAGCCTCGCCTGGGAGGTACCCCCAGCGCCCCTGATGAGTTGCCCTTGTCCGCAGGGGCAACCACTGATCGTTGCCGGGGGCGCCGTTGTTTTGCGAAGGGCACCCCGTTTCGTGGGGGGCGGGGCGGAGCGCGTACTCTCGGTGCTCGTGAGGACGGGCACCGAGACACGGGCGAGACCGGCGGTAGCCGCGTGCTCGGTACGCGGACTCGTACGGACGTACCCCGGAGGACGGGGGCGGCGCGGCAGGGACATCCCGGCCGTGCGGGCGAACGACGGCATCGACCTGGACGTCCGCACCGGCGAACTCTTCGGCATCCTCGGCCCGAACGGCGCGGGCAAGAGCACCCTGGTCCGGCAGCTCACCGGCCTGCTGCGGCCGGACGCCGGCAGCATCGACCTGCTCGGGCACGACCTCGTCAGGCACCCCGAACGCGCCGCGCGGCTGATCGGCTACCTCGGCCAGGAATCCACCGCGCTGGACGAGCTGACCGTCGCGCTCGCCGCCGAGACCACCGGCCGGCTGCGCGGAATGGACACGGCCGCGGCCCGCGCCGCCCGTGACGAGGTCCTGGACGAGCTGGGGCTCGGCCCGATCGCGGCCCGCCCGATCAAACGGCTCTCCGGCGGCCAGCGCCGCCTCGCCTGCTTCGCGGCGGCCCTTGTCGGCCCGCGGCCGGTCCTGATCCTGGACGAACCCACCACCGGCATGGACCCGATCGCGCGCCGCGCGGTGTGGGCGGCGGTCGACCGGCGCCGTACCGAGCACGGCGCCACGGTCCTGCTGGTCACGCACAACGTCATCGAGGCCGAGACGGTCCTCGACCGGGTCGCGGTGCTCGACCACGGCCGGGTCATCGCCTGCGACTCGCCCGCCGGGCTGCGCTCCCTCGTCGAGGGCGAGGTGCGGCTGGACCTGGTGTGGCGGCACGAACCGCCGACCGACCTGCCCGCGGTGGCCGCGCTGCGGCTCCTCGCGGAGGTCTCCGGACGCCGCTGGACGCTGCGGCTGCCGCAGGAGCGGGCCAGGGCGGCGGTCGCGGAGGTCACCGGCGGCCCGGCGTTCGCCGCGCTGGACGACTTCACGCTGGCGATGCCGAGCCTGGAGGACGTGTACCTGGCGCTCGGCGGCAGCGGTGAGGGACTGGTGAAGGTATGACAGTGGTCGCCCCGGTCGGCACCGACCCCGGCGAGCGGGTCAGCGGCGGCATCGCGCCGCTCGCCCCCAAGGCCCGGCTGTGGCCCGCGCTCGGCGCGGTCTACCGGGCCCAGCTCTCCCGCGCCCGGGTGGCGCGCATCCCGCTGCTGTTCGTCGCCACCTTCCAGTCCATCGGGATCATGGTGATGCTGCGGGGCGTGGTGCACGCCGGCGACGGCGAGGCGGCGCGCTCGGTGGTGGCGGGCTCCAGCGTGCTGGTGGTCGCGTTCGTCGCGCTGAACCTGCTCGCCCAGTACTTCGGCCAGCTGCGCGCCTCCGGCGGGCTCGACCACTACGCGACGCTGCCGGTGCCACCGGCCGCGGTGGTCCTCGGTGCGGCGGGCGCCTACGCCTCCTTCACGGTGCCCGGCACGCTGGTCACCGCGATCACCGGGTGCGTGCTGTTCCATCTCAGCCTGGCCAACCTGTGGGTGCTGGTGCTCGTGGTGCCGCTGGCCGGGGCCGCGATGTCCGGGCTCGGCGCGGCCTTCGGGCTGCTCGCGCCCCGCCAGGAGATCGCCACGCTGCTGGGCCAGCTCGGCATGTCCGCCGCGCTGCTGCTCGGGGTGCTGCCCGCCTCGCACATGCCCGCGCCGATCGGCTGGGCCCGCGACCTGCTGCCGTCCACGTACGGGGTGGAGGCGTTCGCCCGGACCTTCGGGCGCGGCAGCACCGACTGGGGCGCGGTCGCCGGTGACCTGACGGTGTGCGCGGCCGTGGGGGTGGCCTCACTGGCCGTGGCGACCTGGGCGTACCGCAGGGCCGCCTGCCGCTGACCGGCCGGTGGGGCGGTTGCCAGGAACACCTGGCACGATGGCCTGGTGACCGCTCCTCTGACTCCTCCCGAGCCTCCGCACTCCGGGCCCCCGCAGCCCGAGCCCTCGCAGTCCGAGAGCCGGCACGGCCCGCAGAGTCCCGACGGCCCGCAGGGTCCCGAGAGCCCGCGGAGCTCCGACAGCGCGCAGGGCCCCGACAGCGCGCAGAACCCCGCGAGTCCGCAGGGCGCGCCCGGCCCGCAGCTCTCGCCGTACCCCGTCGGCGACGGCGCCGGCGCCTCGCTCGCGCCGTACAAGGTCGAGCCGGACCGGGACACGGTGCGCACCGCGCTGCGCAACGGGCTGATCGTCGCTGTCCTCGTCGCGATCTGCGGGATCATCCTCGGGCTGTTCTGGCTGTGGCTGTCGCCGCGGGTGCCGATGGTCTCCGACGGGCAGGCGGTGTACCTCAAGGACACCGAGGGCGAGGAGGCGATAGGCGGCGACGGCACGTTCGTGGTGATCGCACTGATCCTCGGCGCGCTCACCGCGGCCGCGGTGTTCTGGCGCTACCGCAGGGGCGGCCTCGGGGTCGTGTTCGGCCTGGCGGTCGGCGGCGCGATCGCCTCCGTCATCGGCTGGCGGCTGGGCGTGTGGCTCGGCCCGACCACGAACATCGTCGCGCACGCCAAGCAGGTCGGGCCGAAGGTGGTCTTCGACGGCCCGCTGGAACTGCGCGCCAAGGTCGCGATCGTGGTCTGGCCGGCCGCCGCGATGCTGGTGCACTCCGCGCTGAACTACGCGTTCGGGCCCCGCGACGAGTCGTACACGGGCACCTGGACCGAGTGAGTCGGCCGCGGGTGCCCGGGGGGATCAGCCGCGGGTGCCCGGACGGAGCAGCGGGGCGGTGGCCGCGGCGGTGAGCTCCACCAGCGCGGCCGGAGCCAGCTCCACCTCCAGGCCCCGCTTGCCCGCGGACACGAAGACCGTCGGATGGGACAGCGCGGTGGCGTCCACCACCGTCGGCAGCGCCTTGCGCTGGCCGAGCGGGGAGATGCCGCCGCGTACGTAGCCGCTGCTCCGCTCGGCCGCCGCCGGGTCGGCCATCGCCGCGCGCTTGCCGCCGACCGCAGACGCCAGCGCCTTGAGGTCCAGCGAGCCGGACACCGGCACCACCGCCACCGTCAGCGCGCCGTCCACCTCCGCGACGAGCGTCTTGAACACCCGGCCCTGGTCCGTGCCGAGCGCGGCCGCGGCCTCCTCGCCGTAGGACAGCTCGGAGGACGGGTCGTGCGCGTACGCGTGCAGGGTGTAGGGCACGCCGGCCTCTTCGAGGACGCGCAGCGCGACGGTCGCCGGGGGTCCCCCCGCCGAGGGGAGGGGGAGGGCGCCGCTGGTACGGGACTTCTTCGCCATGCCCCGAAGCCTGCCAGGTCAGTTCGCGCAGATCGGCTGCTGGGTCAGATCCACCGCCGGCAGCGACGGCAGCTTCTCGATGACCGCGCTCTCCCGGCGCAGCAGCCGCAGCTCCTCGGTGAGCCGGGCGGCCGAGTCCGGCGCCTCCAGCAACCGCTGCTTCGCCGGCGTCTCGGCGATCATCGTGGCCGCCACCAGATACGACAGCACCGTCGGGTTGTCGGTGAACTCCTGCGAGGACAGGCTGCGTTCACGCGACCCGGCCAGCCGCTTCTGGTAGGTGCGGAAGGCCCGGGTCACCTCGGGCGCCAGCGCGCCCGCCCCGCTGCCCGCCTCCTCCGCCAGCTCCTCCACCTCGCCGGTCAGATACGCGCCGGACGCGTCCACCGACAGCAGCCGGAACCGTACGATGCCGGTCGCGTGCATCCGGAAGCCGCCGTCGCCGCTGTCCACGATGTCCGCCACGTCGGCGACGCAGCCGAAGCCGTACAGCGCCGCGAGCGGGTCGTCGCCCAGGCCCGCGGCCGGACCGGTGGCCCGGCCCTCCTGACCGGTCGGCGCGATCTCCTGGCCGTTCTTGATCGCCACCACCCCGAACCGCCGCGGCGCGTCCTCCGGCAGCGCCCGCAGGTCGCGCACCAGCGCGCGGTAGCGCTCCTCGAAGACGTTCAGCGGCAGTACCAGCCCTGGGAACAGCGGCGAACTGAGCGGGAAGAGCGGAAGGCGATCGGTCACAGCGGCCAGCGTACGGGCAGTACGCCCCCGTTCGGCACCCTTCCCGACACCCGCGTCCCACCTGCGGCGCGACCGCCGCCGCGGCGGCGAGCCGCCCGCCCGGCGGCAGCCCGCCGGGCGCGGCTAGGCCCAACACTGGTGATTTAGGTTATTTTCCGGCGGGTTGGGTTGGCTTTGGTCGGGCCGACCAGTTGGACGGTGGGGGTGTTGGGGCGGGG
>NZ_JBFBIV010000160.1:0-11705 GCF_040702025.1 Streptomyces sp. NPDC088194
CGCGGCGAGAGTGGACCCGTTCGCGAGCCGGGCGTCCGGCTCCGTCAGCCGGGCGTTGGGAGTGGGTCCTCTTGCTCACATTTTCTCTGCGGGACGTGGTGCGCTCCGTGCTCACCGCGCTGGACGAGGAAGACTGGCAGGTCGAAGAGGACGGCGTCTGGTGCCGGGTGACTCCTCCGCAGCACGAACCCCGGGTGCAGGGGTGGAAGCTGCACCTCTCGGCGACCCGGCTGTCCGCGCCGGAGGTCCTGCACCGGGCCGCCGGGGTACTGGTCCGGGCCGGATGCGCCTTCAAGACCGCCCGGGACCTGCAGACCGTGGAGGAGATGACCTCCGGCAACCACGACCGCGCCCAGTGCGGCAAGATCATCACCGCGTATCCGCGGGACGACGACCAACTGCGGGAGCTCGCCGCCCGGTTGGACGACGCGACCGCCGGGCTGCCCGGCCCGGCCATCCTCTCCGACCGCCCCTACCGCAAGGGCGGCCTGGTGCACTACCGCTACGGCGGCTTCCACGGCGTACGGGTGCTGGGCAACGACGGCTCCTTCGACGTACGCCTGCGGGCCCCGGACGGGACGCTGGTGGACGACCACCGCAAGGCGTGGTTCAGCCCGCCGCCCTGGGCGGAGTTGCCGTTCCCCGGCGGCCCGGGACGTCCGGCCACCGCGCAGAGCGCCAAACCGGTGCTGCTGGCGGACCGGTTCGTCGTGCGGGAGGCGATCCGGCACTCGGCCCGCGGCGGGGTGTACCGGGCACTGGACCAGCGCACCGGGGCCGAGGTCATCGTCAAGCAGGCCCGCGCGCACGTGGCGGTGAACGTGACCGGCGAGGACGCCCGGGCCTGCCTGCGCCGGGAGGCCGCCAACCTCACCGCGCTCACCGGGCTCTGCACCGAGCTGGTCGACCTCTTCGAGGAGGACGGCCACGCCTTCCTGGTGCAGAGCCTGGTGCCCGGGCAGGCGCTCGCCTCCTGGGTCACCGACCGGCGGGCCGAGCCCGGGTTCATCCCCGTCCCGCAGGTGCTGGCGCTGGCGGAGAAGCTGCGTGCGCTGCTCGACGAGGTGCACCGACGCGGCGTCGTCTACCAGGACTTCACGCCGAACAACATCATGGTCACGCCGGAGGACCGGCTGGTGCTGATCGACGCGGAGTGGGCCACCACCCCCGGCACCCGTATCCTGCGCGTGCACACCCCCGGGTTCGGCGCGCCCGAGCAGACCGCGGAGCCGCGGGTCGGGCCCGCGTTCGGGACGGAGGTCGACCGCTACGCCCTCGGCGGCGTGCTGTACTTCCTGGCCACCGGGATACCGCCGTCCTTCGCCCCGGACAGCTCGGACAGCTCGGACGACCCGCAGGACGCGCACGGCTCGCACCGACCGTACGCCCCCGCCGGCCGCACGGCAGGCGAGCGCATCGCCCTGGTGCTCTCCCTGCTCGGTGAGGAGCGTCCGGCCGCCCGGCTGCTCACCCCGGCGATCCTCGGCCTGATGGCCGAACGCCCGGAGGACCGCTGGACGTCGGCCCGGCTGGCCGGGTTCCTCGCGGACGCGGCAGCCGGGACAGCCCGGGCGACCAGGGCAGCCGAGGTGACCGAGGCAGCCGCTGGTGCGGCGACTGACGCCGGGCCGGCCGCCGCGGAGACCGCGGGAGACGCGGCGACTGACGCCGGGCCGGCCACCGCGGAGACCGCGGGAGCCACGGCCGAGACGGAGACCGTGCCGGTCCCGGTCTGGTCGCGCGGCGGCCGACCCGACCGCCCCACCGCGGGCCGCGAGATCCGGGCCGGGCTGGTGGACGACGGCCTCACCCACCTGCTGAGGGGCATGGCCGACCCCGAGGGCCCGGCCCAACGCCTCTGGTCCGGCAGCGCGTTCGGCGACGGCACCGACCCGTGCAACGTGCAGTACGGCGCGGCCGGCGTGCTGGGCACCCTGGTGCGGGCCGACCGGGCGCTGGACCGTGAGGAGTTGCGGGTCGCCGTCCGGCGCGTCGCGGCCTGGATCGACCGGCGCCGTACGGAGGTGCCGCAACTGCTGCCCGGCCTCTACTTCGGCCGCGCCGGCACCGCCTGGGCCCTGTACGACGCCGCCCGGCACCTCGGCGACGACACGCTCGCCGCGCACGCCACCGACCTGGCGCTCTCGCTCCCGGTGGTGTGGCCCAACCCGGACATCTGCCACGGGGCGGCCGGCTCCGGGCTCGCCCACCTCAAGTTCTGGCAGGCCACCGGGCGGCGGGAGTTCCTGGAACGGGTCGCGCGGTGCGCCGACGCGCTGGTCGCCGCCGCCGACCGCACCGCGGACCGGGTGGTCTGGCAGGTGCCCCCGGACTTCGACTCCAAGCTGGCGGGCATCCGGCACCTCGGGTTCGCGCACGGCGTCGCCGGGATCGGCGCGTTCCTGCTGGCCGCGGCCGACGCGACCGGACAGCGGTCCGCCCTGGACCTGGCGGTCATGGCCGGCGACACCCTGGCGGCCGAGGCCGAACGCGGCCAGGTCGGCGCCCGCTGGCGCTCCGACCTGGACGAGAAGCCCGGCACCGGACTGATCTACCACTGGTGCAGCGGCTCCTCCGGCGTCGGCACCTTCCTGCTGCGGCTGGGGCAGGCCACCGGCGAGGAACGCCACCTCCGGCTCGCGCAGGAAGCGGCCCAGTCGGTCCGCGCCGCCGCCTGGACCTCCCCCACCGCCGTCTGCCACGGCCTCGCCGGGGACGGCGAGTTCCTGCTCGACCTCGCGGCGGCCCGGCCGGAGGGTCCCTACCGCGCCTGGGCCGAGGACCTGGCCACGGTGCTGTACGCACGGCACGCGGTCGTGGGGGGCCTGCGCCTCGTCCCGGACGAGGGCGCGAGCGCCTTCACCGCCGGCTACCAGACCGGAACCGCCGGCGTCATCAGCTTCCTCCTGCGGCTCGACCACGGCGGCCCGCGCCCCTGGATGGCGGACCGCCCCTGACCGCGGAGGGAACCCGCCCGCGTGCCCGCGACGGCACGCGGCCACCCCGCACACCACGCCACCCCGAGAGGAGGAACCCATGGACATCGACATCGACGCCCTGCAGGCCCTGCCGGCCGAGCAGGAGCCGACCACGCAGATGCTGTGCACCGTCACCTGCGGCTACGGCCAGACCTGCGGCGGAGAGACCTGTACCTCCACCAACTGAGCGCCACCACCCAGAAGGAGAAAGCCATGAACTCAGACATCGACGCGCTGGAACTGCTCCCCGGCGGCGACGACACCACGGAGATGGAGTGCACCTGGACGTGCAGCACCTACTCCTGCCCCGCCACCTGCACCCTCACCGAATAGTCCGGACAGACCGATGGAGCTCGACCTCGACGCTCTGCAGGCCCTGCCCGAGGACCAGGACACCGACGCGATGCAGTGCGCCGTGACCTGCACCTTCGACAGCTGTACGTACACCTGCAAGGTCACCGGCTGACGGCTCCGGCCCGTCACGGAGACCGGTCGACAGCAGCGGGAGGGGTGCCGGACCTGTTCCGGCGCCCCTCCCGCGTACCCGGGGGACGCCCGCACGGCGAGGGGAAGAGAGGCGATCACGTGACAAGGAACGAACCGGGGCCGGAGGCGGTGCCGGGGCCGGGCAGCGGCGACCGCCCGCAGGGCGCGGGCCGGTTGCTGGCCGGGGCCGTCCGGCACACCGGCGGACGGCTGTCCCTGCTGGTCGCCCTGATGGTGCTGCGCATCTCCGCCGCGCTGGCCCTGCCCGCCCTGCTGGCCGCCGCGGTGAACGCGGTGCTGCACGGCCGAAGCGGCGTCGGCCCGGCGCTGGCCTGGGGCGCGGTGACCACGGCCGGCGCGGTCGGCGACACGCTGATGGCACCGCTCGGCGTGTCCTGCGCCGCGTACGGGACCCGCTGGCTGCAACTGCGCACGGTCGGCCATCTGCTCGGCCTGGGCGGGCGCTCGCCGGTGCCGGCCGGCGAGGCGGTCACCCAGGTCACCCAGGCCGCCCAGCAGGCCGGGGCGCTGCCCGTCGCGGTGGCCGAATGGGGTGTGACGGTGACCGGTTCGGCCGCGGCGCTGGTCGCCCTGTGGTGGCTGGACTGGCGCTGCGGGCTCGCGTTCCTGGTGGTCGTCCCGCTGACGGTGCTGATCACCCGCCGCTTCGTGAGCCGGGTGACACGGGTCCAGAGCGGCTATCTGGCCGCCCAGTCGCGTATCGCCGTCCGGCTGCTGGCCGCGCTCTCCGGGGCCCGGACCATCCGGGCCTCCGGGACGCTGGACCGCGAGGTGACCCGGGTGCTCGCGCCACTGCGGGAGGTGTCCGCGGCCGGGTACCGGATGTGGCGGTTGCAGAAGGGCACCGTCTGGCAGTTCGGCCTGCTGCTCTCGCTCACCGAGGCGCTGGTGCTCGCGGTGGCGGGCCTCGGCGTCGCGGACGGGCGGCTCTCGCCCGGGGAGTTGGTGGCGGTGGCCGGATACCTCCAACTCGCCTTCCCCGCGGTGCAGCAGGTCGACGTGTTCTTCACCCTCGCCCAGGCGCGCGCCGCCGCGGGCCGCCTCGCCGGGACCTTCGCGCACCCGGGTGTCCGCTACGGGACCGGGGCCCCCGGTCCGGGGGCGGGCGCGGTGTCCTTCCGCGGGGTCACCGTCCTGGCCGCCGCGGCGGAGGGTGCGCAGCGGCCGACCGGGGACTCCGCTGCCGAGCGCCCGACCGGCGCGCCGGTGCTGGACCGGATCGACCTGGACATCCCGGCCGGCGCCTGCGTGGCACTGGTCGGCCGCACGGCCTCGGGCAAGAGCGTGCTCGCCGGGCTGCCCGGCCGGCTCGCGGACCCGGACGAGGGCGAGGTGCTGCTCGACGGCCGCCCGGTGCGGGAGTTGGCGGAGGACCCGCTGCGGGCGGCGGTCACCTACGCCTTCGAACGGCCCGCCCTGCTCGGCGGCACCGTGCGCGAGACCATCGGCTACGGGCGGCCCGGGCTGTCGCGGGACACCGTGCTCGAGGCCGCGCGGGCCGCCGCCGCGGACGGCTTCGTCCGGCGGCTGCCCGACGGCTACGACACCCCGATGGAGCGGGTGCCCCTGTCGGGCGGCGAACGCCAACGGCTCGGTCTGGCCCGCACCCTGGCCCGCTCGGCCCGGGTCTACGTGCTGGACGACGCCACCTCCGGCCTGGACACCGTCACCGAGTCCGAGGTCAGCGCGGCCGTCACCGGCGCGCTCGCCGGGCGCACCCGGATCGTGGTGGCCCACCGGGTGGCCACGGCCGCCCGCTGCGACCAGGTGGTCTGGCTGGACGGCGGCCGGGTCCGGGCCCGCGGCACGCACGCCGAGCTGTGGCGCGACCCGGCGTACCGGGCGGTGTTCGCCGCGGACGGAGCCGAACACGGCACCCCGGGGCCGGAGGACGCCGTGCATCACGGCACGGGCGAGGAGAAGGGCGGGGAGCGGTATGCCGGACATCGTGGGATCTGACCCGGGGCTGCGGCTGCTGCGGGAGGCGACGGCCGGCTCCCGGCGGTCGCTGGTGCGGGCGTTGGGCTGGTCGGCCGTCCAGGCGGCGCCCGCGCTGGCCTCCGGCCGCATGCTGGCCACGGCCCTCGACCACGGCTTCCTGGCCGGCCGGCCGATGGTCGGGATCGGCTGGCTGGCCGGGATCGCCGCACTGTACGGCGTACGCGCGGCGGCCCAGCGGGCGGTGTTCGACCCGCTGGCCGCGATCGTCGAGCCGATGCGGGACGAGCTGGTGCGCCGGGTGGTGCGCGGGGCGCTGCGCCGGGCCGTCCACGAGGGACTGCCCGGGGCCGGGCCCGACGCCGCCGGGGTGACCCGGTTGAGCAGCCAGGTGGACGCGGTGCGCGGCACGGTCTCCGCGCTGCTGCGGACGGCGCTGCCGCTCGCGGTGAACCTGCTGGCCGCGCTGCTCGGCCTGGCCTCCCTCGACCTGCGGATGGCGGTCGTGGTCGCGGTGCCGCTGCTGGCGGCCGTGGCGGCCTTCGTCCCGGCGATGCGCACCCTCACCCGGCGCCGGGCCGCCTTCCTGCTCGCGGAGGAGCGGGTGGCCGCCGCCACCGGCGCGGTGGTCGGGGCAGCGCGCGACGTGGCCGCCCTCGGGGCCCGCCGCGAGGCGCTGGCCGAGGTGCAGCGGGCGGCCGCCGCCTCGGCCGGGGCGGCGACCACCGTGGCCTGGGCGAACGCGCTCCGCGTCCCGGTGATCCTGATCGGCGGCCAACTCCCGGTCCTGGGCCTGCTGCTCGCCGGGCCGTCCCTGGTGCGCCACGGGACGGTGTCGCCGGGGGCCGTGATCGGCGCGGTCAGCTACGTCACCGCGTACCTGATCCCGGCGCTCCAGCAGATGACCGGCTCGGTGGCCGGCTTCTGGAGCCAGCTCCGCGTGCTGGCCGCCCGGCTGGCCGCCACCTCCGCCCGGCCCGACCCGCCCGCGCCGGCGGAGGGTCCCGCGGGCGACGGCGACGCGGAACTCGCCGTGCACGGGCTCACCTTCGCCTACGGTCCGCACGCCACCCCCGTCCTGCGCGACGTCTCCTTCACCGTCCCCGACGCCGGCCATCTCGCCCTGGTCGGGCCCAGCGGCGTGGGCAAGTCCACGCTCGCCGGGCTGCTGGCCGGGATCGGGCAGCCGGACGCGGGCCGGGTCACGCTGGGCGGGCGGGCGATCGCCGCGCTGCCCGAGGCCGAGCGCGCGGCTTCGGTCGCCCTGGTGCCGCAGGAGGCGTACGTCTTTCCCGGCACGCTGCGGGAGAACATCGCCTACCTTTCGCCGGACGCCTCCGACGACACGCTGGACCGGGCCGCCGCGGCGGTCGGTCTGGGCCCGCTGCCGGCCCGGCTCGGCGGCTACGACGCCGAACTCGCCGACCCGGCGGGCACGCTGTCCAGCGGGGAGCGCCAACTGATCGCGCTGGCCCGGGTGTACGCCTCCCCCGCCCGCCTGGTGATCCTGGACGAGGCCACCTGCCACCTCGACCCCGCCGCCGAGGCCGCCGTGGAGGCGGCCTTCGCCCGCCGCCCGGGCACGCTCGTGGTGGTCGCCCACCGGTTGAGCAGTGCCGCCCGGGCCGCCCGGGTACTGATCCTGGACGCGGACGGCCACGCGTACGGCACCCACGCCGAACTACTCGCCACACACCCGGGATACGCCACCCTGGTCGGCCACTGGAACGCACCCCTCCCGACCCCCGTCCCCTAACACGGAGCCCAGTACAGGGCCCGCGACCCCGCACCGGCCCGCCGCCGAACCGTCGAACCCGACGCCGTCACACCCGGACCGGCCGCACCGGAGCGAAGGCGGCCACCAGGGAGGCCCGCGCTGGCCGCCCGGGTACTGATCCTGGACGCGGACGGCCACGCGTACGGCACCCACGCCGAACTACTCGCCACACACCCGGGGTACACCGCCCCTCCCGACCCCCGTCCCCTAACACGGAGCCCAGTACAGGGCCCGCGACCCCGCACCGGCCCGCCGTCGAACCGTCGAACCCGACGGCGTCACACCCGGACCGGCCGCACCGGAGCGAAGGCGGCCACCAGGGAGGCCCGCGAACGGGCGCCGGTCTTGCGGAAGATCCGGGTCAGATGCGCCTCCACGGTCTTGACGGAGACGAACAGCGCGCCGGCCACCTCCCGGTTGGACATCCCCCGGCAGACCATGTCGAGGATCTGCTCCTCCCGTGCCGACAGCACCTCCCCCTCCCGGCTCCGGGGGCCCTGCCGCGCGGATGTCCGGCGCGGCCGGCTGGCCCCGATCCTGCGCTGGGTGTCGACGGCGACCCCGCGCAGCCAGCGGGCGCCCATCCGGTCGGCCCGCTCCTTCGCCCGGCCCGCCTCGGTGGCGGCGTCCTCCAGCCGGCCCACCGCGACCAGCCGCTGGGCCAGTTCGAGGCGGACCCGGCACTCCAGGACCGCGAGGCCGGCCGCGGCCGACAGCTCCACCGCGGCGGAGAGCGACCGTACGGCGGCCTCGTCCGGCGTGTGCAGGGCCTGCGCGCGCAGGGCCTCGGCCCGTGCTCCGGGCGTGGGAAAGGCGGTTGCCCCCTGTGCGGCCCGGGTGGCGTACTCCCGGGCGCCGGCCGCGCCCAGGTCCGAGGCCGCCGCGGTCGCCGCCGACCACCACAGCACCCGCACTCCGGCCACCGGCGGCCGATCCGTACCGCGTGCGGCCGGCAGTACCAGCGCAAGGCACTCCCCGGGCCGCCCCTGGGCCAGCCGGGCCCACCCGAGCACGCCGGCCGCCGCCTCCCCCAGCGCCCCAGGGCCCGGGTGCTGCCGCAGCACGTGATCAGCGAGATCCGCCGCGCCGTCCGGGCCCTCGCACCACAAGGTGGTCCACGCGCGCAGCACCCGCGCCCAGCCGGCCCGTTCACCGTCGCCGAGCAGCAGCGCGGTCTCCTCCGCCTCGCGGGTGTCGCGCAGCGCGGCGGACAGGCCGCCGAGCGCGGCATGCCCGTAGCCGCGGCCGAGCAGCAGCGGCGGCAACGCGGCAACGCGCCCCGTACGGCGGGCGATTCCCAGTGCCCGGGTGAGCAGCCGGAGCGCGTCGCCGTGCCGCTCCGCGAAGTTGAGGGCCCAGCCGAGGCGGGCCACGGCATCGAGCCTGCCGGCCAGTTCGGGGTCGCCGAGCACGTCGGCCATCCGGACGGCGTCCAGGATGCCGTCGGCGCCGTCGGTCCCGGCCGGCCGGGGTGGATCGCCGGTCATCGCCCCCGCCAGCGCGAGCGTGGCCGCGGCGTCCACGCGCAGCACGTCGGGAGCGCGGTCGGCGTGCCGAAGCGCCTGGTGGACGTGGCGGCGGGTGGCCGGCAGGTCCCCCTCGGCCGCGGCCATCGCGGCCTTCCGCAGGAGCAGGACGCGCTCGCCGCGGGCGCCGGGCCGCGGGTCTGCCGCCAACTCGCCGTCCAGCAGCGCCCGTGCGACGCGGCGGCGCCCCAGGTCGGACTCCAGCCGGGTGTGCAGGTCCACGATCAGGGTCCTGTCGAGCAGGTCCCCGGGGCAGGTCGCGGGCGTGGCGTCGTTCCCCGCGGCCTCCAGCAGGGCGGGCAGGAGACGACGGCACTCGGCGTACTGCCCGGTGCGTTCGGCCGCGTGGTACAGCAGCGCCGCTATACGGAAACGCCCGGCGGGCCTGATGCCTTCGGGGTCACCTGGGCCGTCGGGGTCGGCGGAGTCGTCGTCGGGCAGGATGCGCAGGGCGGCGCGCAGCCAGGCCGCCGCGGTGGCCGGCCGGGTGTCCAGCACGTTTCGCGCCGCGCGGGCCAGCAGGCACGCGGTCCGCCGGTCGCCCTGCTCGGCGGACCGGGCCAGATGCGGCGCGCGCTGCACGAGGGGCGCACCGACCCGGTCCAGCGCTTCCGCGGCTCGCGTGTGTGCGGTGATGCGCCGGCCCGGGGGCGTTCTGGCGTACAGCAGCGTGCGCAGCAGCGGATGGCGGAAGCGGAACAGCGGCGCGCCACCGTCGACCGCGCGGATCAGGTCGCGTGCCACCAGGTCGTCGAGCACGCTCAGCACCGCGTGCGTCGCGCGGTCGGCGACGGCCGCCACCAGCGCGGGGGCGAACGGATCGCCGAGCACGGCCGCGCAGCGGACCACCTCGATCTGCTCAGGGGCGAGCCCGTCGAGGGCGCGCAGCGGAGGGCAGTTGGCGGGCAGCGGGACGGTGCCCGGCGGGTGGTCGGCGGTCGCCAGCTCCCGCAACTGAGGCGACGTGAGGTGGCTCAGCACGCCGAGCCAGCCCGGGACGCCGCCGCTCAGCTCGTACAGCAGCCCCTCGCGCATCGGGCCGGTGCCAGGGGGCAGTTGGGCGGCGAAATCCTCCGGGGTCAGCGGCCCGACCGGAATCCGGTGGGTCCGGTAGCTGTCGCTGGCCGCGGCGAGGCAGGACACCAGCCAGATCGGCGGCTGGCCGGTCGACACCGTGTACGTGATCACGGTCGGCACGGACGGGCGCTCGGCCAGCAGGCGCCGCAGCGGTCGCGCCGTCTCGGGGCCGGCCCGGTCGAGGTCGTCCAGGCAGCGCACCACGCCGCGGCCCGGCGATGCCCGGACGACCTGGAGGCCATGCGCCACCAGCAGCCCGCCACGACGCGCGCCGGCCGCGAGTTCACCGAGCAGCCGGGTCCTGCCGCTGCCGGGTTCACCGGCGATCTCCACCAGCAGGGACGCGCCGTCGAGGCAGGCGCCGACCAACTCCTCGACGCTCACCGGGGTGTGAGTCGCTGTACGTCTCATCGTGGGTGGCGCGATCCTCTCCGTGTACAGCCTGTTCCCCGGCTCCGTGTACGGCCTGTTCCCCGGCGGTCGTGCCGGGTCCGCCGCTCCGGGCCGGGTGTCCGCGGCCGTCGGCGGGCGAGGCGGCGTCTCCGCGGCGGCGCCTCCCCCCGGGCGCGCCCGCGCGGTCGCCGGCGGGCGCGCGGGGGGCGGGTCTTCGCCGCCGGGCCGGGCAGCGGCGGACCACGATCTGGCTCGCACGGGCGGTGCTCACCCGTACGCGCCGACCGGGTCCCTGGGCTCCGGTGTCAGGAGCGCGGCCAACTCCCGGCGGTTGGCCGCCTGCGTCTTCTCCAGGAGGTTGGCCACGTGCCGTTCCACCGTGCGGTGCGACAGGTGGAGCGCGGCCGCGATCTCGCGGTTGGTGTGGCGGCGGCCGAGCCGGGTGAGCACCTCGAACTCGCGCACGGTCACGCCGAGGCGCCACAGCCGCTCGGGCACGTCGGCGCTGCCGTGCCGGCGCTGCCGCACCCGCTCGCCGAGGTCGCGCAACTGGCTGCGGCAGTGCCGGGCGGCGGGCTGTATCCCGTGCGCGGCGTAGAAGAGTTCGGCCTCCTGGAGCCAGCGGACCGGCTCGCCCCAGCCGTCACGGGCAGCCGTGCGGGCGACCAGCCCCAGGCCGAGGTGGCGCGCCGGCGGATAGCTCGCCGCGACCGCGCACGCCTGCCTGAGCGCGCTCTCCGCGGCGCGGGCATCGCCTTCGCGGCCGGCCAGCACGGCGTCGGCGAGGTGGACGAAGAACGCGTTCCACGGCAGCCGGCCGGCCGGGTGGGCGGAGATCGCCGCATGGTCGCGCCGGCCCGCCGAGCCGTCCACGCAGTCCAGCAGCAGGGTGAGGCCGTACGGGCCGCACAGGTGGTGGGTGTCGGAGCGCTCGCCGCTCCCCGCGCGGTCGCCGTCTCCGGCGTGGAGCTGGTGCAGGAGGGCCCGTGCGGCATCGCCGGCGCCGTGCAGCAACTCGCAGACCGCGTGGCCGAGTCCCCGCACGATCGGTACCTCGTCCTCGCGGTCCCCGCGCCAGGCGTCGAAGCGCGCCGAGGCGTCGGCCAGCGCGTCCCGCCGGCCCTGGTGGGCGTGGATCAGCGCCTGCACGGCCAGCGCGTGGCTTCCGAGGCCCAGGAGCCCCAGCCGCTCGATGTCCGCCCACGCCGTGTCCACCAGCGCGGCCGCCTGGGAGAAGCGGCCGCGGAACAACGCGTCCACCGCCAGCAGGAGTTGCCTGCGGGGGGCCTCGATCACCGCCGCGACGGCGCTCGCCTCGGCGACCGCGGCCTCCAGGCGCGCCGCGTCGGCCGACCGTGTCGCGGGGTGGCCGCCGAGCAGCCGCACCGCCTCCAGCCGGGCCCGCTCCCGCGCGCCCGGCGTCCCGTGCCGGACGGCCCGCTGGTAGGTCAGGACGGCAGGGGGCAGGGCGGCGACCGGCCGCTGTCGGTCAGCGGGGACCGGGACGCT
>NZ_JBFBIV010000161.1:0-11662 GCF_040702025.1 Streptomyces sp. NPDC088194
ACACCGCCCCCCGGGGCCCCCCCCCACCCCCCCCCCCTCGCGGCCCCCCCCACCGCCGTTTCCGCCGGCCTACGGGGTGACCGCGATGTTGGTCAGGCCCTTGCCGCCGGTGACGGTGTTGGAGCCGTAGACGGTGGTGGGGCAGTCGGCCGACGCGTTGGTGACGTCGATCGCGAGCTGGTTCGCGCCGGTCGAGCCGGTGAGGTCGGAGTCGTTGGCGCGGAAGACGGTGCCGCAGCCCCAGCCGGGCTGCTGGGTGTGGGTCTGGTAGCCGTCGTTGATGGTGCGGCTGCCGTGGTTGCCGGTGATCGTGTAGTCGTTGCCTTTGACGTCGACCCACGAGTCGTCGTAGTTCGTCATGCTCAGGCCGCTGCCGTCGAAGGTGTTGCCGGAGACGACGCCGCCGGTGGTGCCCTCCTTGAGGTCGATGTTCTCGGCGCCGACGTTCGGGCCGATGACGTTGTCGAGGATCTGCACCCGGTCGCTCTTGTCGTCCAGGGTGTTGGCGGTGCCGACGTAGACGCCCTCGCCGTAACCGGGGCGCTGCAGGCCGGTGTTGTAGATCCGGGAGTTCCGGATCACGTCGTCCGTGCTGGAGGTGCGGAAGTGCACGCCCTCCATCTGCAGGTCGTGCACGGTCACCGAGTCGATCACCACGTGGTCGGCCGTGTCGGTGACGATGCCCTTCTGGCCGCCGGTGACGGTCAGCCCGTCCACGTTCCAGTAGCTCGCGCCGTCCAGGTAGAGGCCGTAGCCGCCGGAGGAGCTGAGGATCGCGGCGGAGGAGCCGGTGAGCGTGATCGGGGCGTCCGCGGTGCCCGGGGTGTACGCCTTGAAGTTGCCGGTGTACGTGCCGTCGGCGAGGTGGATGGTCTGGCCGGGAGCGGCCGCGGTGAGCGCGGCCTTGAGCTCCTTGGCGGTGGTGACCTCGACGGTGGCGGCGGGTGCCGCGGCGCCGGCGGTGGTGGCCGGGAGCAGGCAGCCGACGGCCAGCAGCGCGCCGGTCGCGGACAGCGTGAGGAACGGGTGGGGGAGCGCGTGGGGGAGCGCAGGGGTTCGCATCCGAACACCTTTCGGATTCAGGTACGTGTCAGGTATGTGGACGGTGGCCGTCATCATGAACAACGACGGCGTGTCGCGACCGTAGGGGCGGTCCGGTGGCCGGTCAAGGGTGGGAACCGGCCCCGGCCGGAAACCGGTTGGCCCGCGTGCGCGGGAATGGCAGGCGGATACGGTTCGTTGTGGCTGACGAGGACCGAGGGAGGACGATCACCGTGGGCGATCCGCAGGGGCTGTACGCGTACGAACCGGGCGGTGCCGAAGCCGTTGACGAAGCGGTCGGCGACGCCGGGCCCGTCCTGCTCTACTACTTCGAGGGCTACATGGACGCCGGCGAGACCGGCCAGCAGATCGCGCAGCACCTGCTGGACCGGCTCGACAACCAGCTCGTCGTGCGCTTCGACGCCGACCGGCTGGTCGACTACCGCGCGCGCCGCCCGCTGATGACCTTCGAGCGCGACCACTGGTCGTCGTACGAAGCGCCCTGCATCGACCTCTACCTGGTGCGGGACACCACCGGCACGCCGTTCCTGCTGCTTACCGGCTCCGAGCCGGATGTGGAGTGGGAGCGCTTCAGTGCCGCCGTGCTCCAGGTGATCGAGCGGCTCGGCGTCCGACTGGCCATCAACTTCCACGGCATCCCGATGGGCGTGCCGCACACCCGCCCGGTCGGCCTGACCCCGCACGGCAACCGGGTGGACCTGATGCCCGGCCACCGCGCCTGGTTCGACGAGGCGCAGGTCCCCGGCAGCGCCGCCAGCCTGGTCGAGTTGCGGCTCGCCGAAGCCGGCCGCGACGTCCTCGGCGTCGCCGCCCACGTGCCGCACTACCTCGCGCGCTCGCCCTACCCCGACGCCGCGCTCGCCGTCCTGGAGACCATCACCGCCGCGACCGGGCTGGTGCTGCCCGACGTGGCGCACGCGCTGCGCCGCGAGGCCCACACCGTCCGCGTCGAGATCGACCGCCAGGTCGCCGAGGGCGACGGCGAACTCGTCTCCGTCGTCCGCGGCTTGGAGAGCCAGTACGACGCGGTGGCCGGTTCGCAGAACCGCGAGAGCCTGATCGCCGAACCCGTGGACCTGCCCTCCGCGGACGACCTGGCCGCCGAGTTCGAGCGGTTCCTCGCCGACCAGGAAGACGACGGGCGCTGAGCCGGCAGCCCGCGCGCCGGAGCCGTCCCGTTAAGCTCTGCACATGCTGAACGTGGGGCTGACCGGGGGCATCGGTGCCGGCAAGAGCGAGGTGACGCGCCTGCTCGGGTCGTACGGCGCGACCGTGGTGGACGCCGACCGCATCGCGCGGGAGGTGGTCGAACCCGGCACGCCCGGACTGGCCGCGGTGGCCGCGGAGTTCGGCCCTGGCGTACTGCGCGAGGACGGCGCCTTGGACCGCCCGAAGCTCGGCGCGATCGTCTTCGCCGACGAGGAGCGCCGCAAGGCGCTCAACGCGATCGTGCACCCGCTGGTCGCGGAGCGCTCCGCCGAACTCCAGCAGGCCGCGGGCCCGGACGCGATCGTGGTGCACGACGTCCCCCTGCTCACCGAGAACGGCCTCGCCCCGCGCTACGACCTGGTGGTCGTCGTGGACGCCGCCCCCGCCACGCAACTCGACCGGCTGGTCCGGCAGCGCGGCATGGCCGAACCGGAGGCCCGCGCCCGGATGGCCGCGCAGGCCACCCGCGAGGAGCGACTGGCGATCGCGGACCTGGTGATCGACAACGACGGGCCGCTGGAGAACCTCGAACCGCAGGTGCGGGAGGTCTGGCGGAAGCTGCGGGAACGCGCGAGCGGGTCCGCGGGGGCGTAGGGCCGTACGGGGCGGGCGCGGGGGCGCGGCGGGACAAGGGTCATAGGGGCCGGGCCGAGCAGGTGGGGCGGGCAGGCAAGGGCCGGGCCGAGCCGGGCGGGATGCCGTCGGGAATGCGGTTGCCGCCGGTTGTGTTGGGTATGTCTGACCAGACGATCACTCGTCACCCGTGCCCGATTCCAGGGAGGCGGCCTTGCAAGAGCGGTCCCCGGAAACCCTCGTCATCGACTACCGCGCCGCGGAGCAGCTGCTGTCCGCCCGCGACCCGCGCGGTGCCGTCAAGCTCCTCGACCCCGTGATCGCCGCCCACCCGGAGAACACCGCGGCCCGCCTGCTGCGCGCCCGCGCCTTCTTCGCCGCGGCCCAACTGCGCCCGGCCGAGCTGGAGTTCCAGATCGTTCTCGAACGGGAACCCGACAACGCCTTCGCGCACTTCGCGCTCGCCCGTACCCTGGAGCGCGCCAACCGCTCCGCCGAGGCCCAGCGACACTTCCGGCTCGCCGCCGCGCTCGACCCGCGCCCCGACTACCTGGCCGCTGCCCGCTTCGACGCGAACTGACCTACTGCCCTGCGAGAGGGGCCCGGGTATGGAAGCCGTCGTCGTCCTTGTGATCATCCTCGCCGTCATCGGCGTGATCGGGCTGATGAGCAGCGTCAAGGTGGTGAAGCAGTACGAACGCGGGGTGATCTACCGCTTCGGTCGGGTCAACGCGCTGCCCAAGGAGCCGGGCCCGCGCATGCTGGTGCCGTTCATGGACCGCATGACGAAGGTGAACATGCAGGTCGTCACCATGCCGGTGCCCGCGCAGGACGGCATCACCCGCGACAACGTGTCGGTGCGGGTCGACGCCGTGCTGTACTTCCGGGTGATCGACCCGATCCGGGCCACGGTCGACGTGCAGAACTACCAGTTCGCGATGCTCCAGGTCGCGCAGACCTCGCTGCGTTCGATCATCGGCAAGAGCGAACTGGACGACCTGCTGTCGGGGCGGGAGCGGCTGCACGAGGGGCTGGAGTTGATGCTGTCCACCCCCGCCACCGGGTGGGGCGTGCACATCGACCGGGTCGAGATCAAGGATGTGGCGCTGCCGGAGTCCATGAAGCGGTCCATGGCCCGGCAGGCCGAGGCCGATCGGGAGCGGCGGGCGCGCATCATCACCGCCGACGGTGAGCTCCAGGCGTCCCAGAAGCTGTCCGAGGCGGCCAAGACCATGGACGCCAACCCGTCGGCCCTGCAACTGCGGCTGCTGCAGACCGTGGTGGAGGTCGCCGCGGAGAAGAACTCCACGCTGGTCATGCCGTTCCCGGTGGAGATGCTGCGCTTCTTCGACCGGGCGGCGGGCGGCACCGGGGGCACCGGCGGTACGGGCGGCGCCGAGCAGGGGGCGCCGGCCGAGGCGGAGGCCGGGTCGCCCGGCGAGCAGGCCGCCGGGGCCGGCCCGAAGGCCGATCCCGCGGCCGAGCGCGCCGCGCTCACCGAGCCCGACGCACCCGCCCCGGCCGAACTGCCCCGGGCCGCGGGCCGCCCGCAGATCCCCGACCCGCGCAGCTCCGAGGAGTGAGCGGGGGCCGGGGACGGGGACCGGGGACGGGGGCCGGGGACGTAGCCGCCCCGGGACCGCGGCGCGCCGCGGTCAGCGCGGTCAGCGCGGTCAGCGCGACCAGTGGACCTTGAACACCCAGGCGTACCTCCCGGCCGCGCGGGCCGCGGCCGGGACCTGCACGGTGAGCGTGCCGCCGTCGAACTCCCAGTCCAGCGGCCGGTCATGGCCCAGCATGGTCACCTTGTCGCCCTTGCGGATCGGCACCGGCGCCCGCACCACCAGCTTGCTGCCCGGGTCGCCCAGCGAGGAGATGTAGAACGCCTCGCCCTGCTTGACGCTGAACCGCAGCTCGTCGAGCTGCGCCATCGCCGACCAGTACGTCGTGCCGTAGACCGACTCGCCGTTGACCCGCAGCCACCGGCCGGTCTCCCGCAGCCGCTGCTCCATGACCGACGGGATGGTGCCGTCGGCCTTCGGCCCGATGTCGAGCAGGAAGTTGCCGTTCTTGCTGACGATGTCGACGAGCGTCTGCACGACCTGTTCCGCGGTCATGTACTGGTCGTCGGGGGTCGCGCGGTTGTAGCCGTAGCTGTGCGGGTCCAGGCCGCGGCTGGCCTCCCACTTCGCCACCACCGTATTGGCGTAGGTGGTGTACTCCGGCGTGGTGAAGTCGTGCGGCGCGATGCCGGAGCGGTCGTTGACCGTCACGTCCTTCGGACGCGCCCGGTTCTTGGCGTGGTTGAAGTAGTCGGCGAGCACATGGTCGCTGTCGTTGGCGCCGCCGATGTCGCACCAGATGACGTCGGGGTCGTAGCCCTCGATCAACTCCCGCATCTGCGGGGCCTGGTAGTCCGCGACGAAGTCCTTCCCCGCGGTGTAGCCGGTGTACGGCACCGGCTCCAGGGTGTACGGGTTGCGCGGGGCGTGGCCCATCCACGGGCTGTCCGGGTTGAACCACTCGGGCATCGAGAAGTACAGGCCGTTGTGCAGCCGCGGGGTGTACGTGCGCGACGCGGTGAACAGCGCGTCGACCAGGTCGCGGTGGGGTCCCATCCGGACCGCGTTGCGGTCGGAGACCTTGGTGTCCCACAGCGCGAAGCCCTCGTGGTGCTTGGAGGTCAGCACGTAGTACTCGGCGCCCGCGTCCTGGAACAGCTCCACCCAGGAACGGGGGTTGAACCGGCTCGCGGTGAACATCGGGATGAAGTCGTCGTACGCGAAGTCCTCGCCGTAGGTCTGCGCGTGGTAGGCGTTCACCGGGTCGCCGGTGGTCTGCATCGAGTTCCAGTACCACTCGGCGTACGAGCCGCCGACCGGCGACCAGGCCGGCACCGAGTAGACGCCCCAGTGGATGAAGATGCCGAACTTGGCGTCGCTGAACCAGTACGGGGCCTGGTGGGTGTCGAGCGACGCGTCGGTGGGCTGGTAGTCGGGGGTGCCGAGGATCAGCGGGGTGCTACGGGCGGCGGCGGTCCGGCCGCGGCCGGTGACCCGCACGGTGCCCGTGGCGGCGGTGCCGGGCGCGGTCCCCGGCGCGTTGCGGATGCCGATCCGCAGCCGTGCCTGCTCGCCGGGCCCGAGGAACGGCACCGCGGCGGGGGCGATCGTACGGGCGCCGGCGGAGCCGCTGTCGACCGCGACGTCCACCGAGAGCGCGTCGGTGGGCCGGACCCACACGGTGCCGGCGTTGAGCACGGTGGCCTCGACGCTCTGGGTGCCGTGCGGGCCGGTCAGCGAGTTGGTGGAGGCGGCCGAGCGGATGGTCAGCGCGCGGCCGGTGGCGGCCGGCTGCAGGGAGAGCGCGAAGACGTGCAGCGCGGAGGTGCCGGCCTGGGCCGGCCCGGTGGAGGGCAGGGTGACACCGACGGCCTGCCGCGTCGGGTCCGTCCACAGCTCGCTGACGCTCATGGAGACCGGGTGCGGGTCGGTGCCGTCGGGGGAGTAGCGGAAGGTCGTGGTCAACGCACCGCCACCGGAGTACCAGTCGCCGCCGCCGAGCGCGGCGGTGGACGTGCTGCCGTCCGCGTAGTGCACGGTCGCGGTGCCCGAGGTCGCGCCGTAGCTGCACGAGACGAGGAACGAGGCGAACAGGTACCCGCCGGGCGGGAGGTCGACGCGCTGCCCGTTCGCCACGATGTTGTTCTTGGCGCCGGCCGCGGACGAGGGAAAGCGAAAGCTCACCCCTCCGACGACTGCTGTCCCTGACGGCAGCTCCTCGCCGGGGAAGGAGTAGCCGGAGCCGTCGAAGTCCCCGCCGCGGGCGGCCGCGGTGTCGATGCCGTCGTTGTCGAACCAGGCGTCCAGCGGGACCTGTACCGCGTCCGGCACGGTCCCCCACGTATTCGAAGTGGCCTGCGATGCTGTGGTGTCGGCGGTGTCGGCCGCCGCGCTTCCTGCGGAGATCAGTGTGGTGCCCACGGCTGCGCCCGCTGCCATTCCGAGTACCTGGCGTCGTGGGAACGTGGTCATGCGCCCTCCTCAGTGCCCTGGGGATTGGCCCATCGCGAATGGGTATACATCCGATGAGTGATCCTGGGGAGGAGGCGGGGGCATGTCAATAGATCGGACCGAACGGGCCGTTCCCGGGCACGCTTCGCCCGGCGGGCGCAGCCGGGCCCACCCGGGCGCACCGGCACCCGGTCCGCAGGGCCGGCCCACCGACCCGCCGGAAGCGGGGCAGCGCGCGCACCCACCGGTCCGCCGACCCGCCGGGATGCCGTCAGAACAGCGGAGCGGGGAGCACCCCTTCCAGCGCCAGCAGCGTCCGCTTGATCTCCAGGCCGCCGCCGAAGCCGCCTATGCCGCCGTCGCTCTCCACCACCCGGTGGCAGGGCACCACCACCGGCAGCGGATTCGCCCCCATCGCCGCACCCACCGCCCGCGCCGCGCCCGGCTCGCCCACCCGGTCGGCGAGGTCCTGATAGCCCACCACCGCGCCGTACGGCACGCCCGTCGCCAGCTCCCGCAGCACCCGCCGGTTGAAACCGGTGGTCAGCGACCAGTCCAGCGCAAGATCGAACTCCTTCAGCTCCCCCGCGAAGTACGCGTCCAGCTGCTCCGTCACCGGTGCCAGCCGCTCCGGGTCCTCCACCACAGCGCACTCCAGCCGCCGCTCCAGCGCGCCCACCTCCCGCGCCACGGTCGCCGGCCCCGCCCTGAACGCCACCAGCACCAGCCCCTGACCGCTCCACGCCGCCATCAGCGGCCCCACCGCCGTGTCCCGCACCACCCACGCCACCTCGTCCATGCCCACCACGCTAGACGCAGGGTCCGACAACGCCCCCGGCCTCACCGCCGCCACCATGGAAACCGCAGGTCAAAGCCGTTTCGTGAGGTGGGCGGGGCGAGCGGGACCGTGATTGTCACAGGGGCGCCGTACGGTGGTGTCATGCGGCCCGTTTCAGACATCGAACGCACTGTGGCACCTTTCGAGGTCGTCAGCCCCTTCCAGCCCAGCGGCGACCAGCCGGCGGCGATCGAGGACCTCGAGCGCCGTATCCGCGCCGACGAACAGGACGTGGTGCTGCTCGGCGCCACCGGCACGGGCAAGTCGGCGACCACCGCGTGGATGATCGAGCGGCTCCAGCGCCCCACCCTGGTGATGGCCCCGAACAAGACGCTGGCCGCCCAGCTCGCCAACGAGTTCCGCGAGCTCCTGCCGAACAACGCGGTCGAGTACTTCGTGTCGTACTACGACTACTACCAGCCGGAGGCGTACGTCCCGCAGACGGACACCTACATCGAGAAGGACTCGTCGATCAACGAAGAGGTGGAGCGGCTTCGCCACTCGGCGACGAACTCGCTGCTCACCCGCAGGGACGTCGTCGTGGTTGCCTCCGTCTCGTGCATCTACGGCCTGGGCACCCCGCAGGAGTACATCGACCGGATGGTCCGGCTCAAGGTCGGCGACGTGATCGACCGCGACCGGCTGCTGCGCAAGTTCGTCGACATCCAGTACACGCGCAACGACCTGGCGTTCACCCGCGGCACCTTCCGGGTCCGCGGCGACACCGTCGAGATCTTCCCGGTCTACGAGCAGCTGGCCGTCCGCATCGAGATGTTCGGCGACGAGATCGAGGCGCTCTACACGCTGCACCCGCTCACCGGCGAGGTCATCACCGAGGACGAGCAGGTCTACGTCTTCCCCGCGACGCACTACGTCGCGGGACCCGAGCGCATGGAGCGGGCCATCGCCGGGATCGAGCAGGAGCTGGAGGGCCAGCTCGCCCTGCTGGAGAAGCAGGGCAAGCTCCTGGAGGCCCAGCGGCTGCGGATGCGCACCACGTACGACATCGAGATGATGCGGCAGATCGGCACCTGCTCCGGCATCGAGAACTACTCCCGGCACATCGACGGCCGCGGCCCCGGCTCCGCCCCGGACACCCTCATCGACTACTTCCCCGAGGACTTCCTGCTGGTCATCGACGAGTCGCACAACACGGTGCCGCAGATCGGCGCGATGTACGAAGGCGACGCGTCCCGCAAGCGCACCCTCGTCGACCACGGCTTCCGGCTGCCCTCCGCGCTGGACAACCGCCCGCTGAAGTGGGAGGAGTTCCTGACCCGGGTCGGCCAGAAGGTCTACCTGTCGGCCACCCCTGGGCCGTACGAACTCTCCCGCGGCGACGGCGTGGTGGAGCAGATCATCCGGCCGACCGGGCTGATCGACCCCGAGGTCGTGGTCAAGCCCACCGAGGGCCAGATCGACGACCTGGTGCACGAGATCCGGGTGCGCGCGGAGAAGGACGAGCGGGTGCTGGTCACCACCCTCACCAAGAAGATGGCCGAGGACCTCACCGACTACCTGCTGGAGCTGGGCGTGCAGGTGCGGTACCTGCACAGCGACATCGACACGCTGCGCCGGATGGAGCTGCTCCAGGAGCTGCGCGCCGGCGAGTTCGACGTCCTGGTCGGCATCAACCTGCTGCGTGAGGGCCTGGACCTGCCCGAGGTCTCGCTCGTGGCGATCCTCGACGCGGACAAGGAGGGCTTCCTGCGGTCGGGCACCTCCCTCATCCAGACCATCGGCCGCGCCGCCCGTAACGTCTCCGGCCAGGTGCACATGTACGCCGACCGGATCACCCCGGCGATGGCGAAGGCCATCGACGAGACCAACCGCCGCCGGGAGAAGCAGATCGCGTACAACACCGAGCGCGGCATCGACCCGCAGCCGTTGCGCAAGAAGATCGCCGGCATCCTGGACGCCTACGCGCGCGAGGAGGCCGACACGCAGGAGCTGCTGGGCTCCGGGCGGCAGCGCTCGCGCGGCAAGGCGCCGGTGCCGGCGCTGGCCGGCAAGGCCGGCGAGAAGCGGACGGGGGCGGCGATGCCCGCCGAGGAACTCGCCGATCTCATCGCCCAACTCACCGAGCAGATGCACACCGCGGCCGGCGAGCTGAAGTTCGAGGTGGCGGCCCGGCTGAGGGACGAGCTGGGCGACCTGAAGAAGGAGCTGCGGCAGATGCGCGAGGCGGGCATCGCGTAACGCGGGCCGCGCCCGCGGATGTTGCGTCGCGGTGGCCCTGGTCGGGCAAGCGCGTCAGCACCGTGAGGGGGCGGGCGGACAATCGGAATTCCGGGCTGACGAACCGGGATACCGTCCGGCGGCGTCTTGTTAGGGTGCGGGCACGGCTTTTCCGTGCCAGAGCCGCGGATGAAGCGCACGAAGCAGTCGGAACACAACGGGTGAGAGGGGACAGCGCGTGACGGTCAACATGACCAAGGGGCAGAAGATCAGCCTGAGCAAGGCCGACGGGGGGACGCTGACCGCGGTCAGGATGGGGCTGGGCTGGCAGGCTGCGCCGCGCCGGGGTCTGTTCGGCAGCCGCACGCGGGAGATCGACCTCGACGCCTCCGCGGTCCTCTTCGCCGACAAGCAGCCGGTCGACGTGGTGTTCTTCCGCCACCTCACCAGTGACGACGGCTCGGTCCGGCACACCGGCGACAACCTCGTCGGCGGCGCGGGCCAGGGCGGCGACGACGAGTCGATCATCGTCGACCTCCAGCGGGTCCCGGTGCACGTCGACCAGATCGTCTTCACGGTGAACTCCTTCACCGGCCAGACCTTCGCCGAGGTGCAGAACGCGTTCTGCCGCCTGGTGGACGAGAGCAACGGCCAGGAGCTGGCCCGCTACACCCTCACCGGCGGCGGCCCGTACACCGCGCAGATCATGGCCAAGGTGCAGCGCGGCAACACCGGTTGGTCGATGACCGCGATCGGCACCGCGGCCAACGGCCGGACGTTCCAGGACCTGATCCCGGCGATACTGCCCGCCCTGTAGCAGGGTGGGGCCGTGGTCCGGGCGACCGGGCCACGGCGTGCAGACGGACACGCACGACAACGAAAAGCAGGGGGCGGCTGGCATGACGGCCGAACTGGTCCGGGGGCAGAACCATCCGCTGCCCGGCAACCGGCTGGAGATCCGGGTGTCGGCGGGGACCCCGGTGGTGGCCGCGGTCACCCTGGGCGACGCGGAGGGCCGGGCCTTCGGGCCGGACAGCGGCGACGGCCGGTCGGGCCCGGCGGCCGGGCGGGAGTGGCTGGCCCACCCCGGCGCTCCGCAGCTTCCGGGTGTCGAGGTGCCCCGGCAGGCCGCCGCCGAGCACCGCCTCGCCGTGGACCTGGGCGCCATGCCGCAGGACGTGCACCGCGTGCACGTCCTGCTGGCGCTGCCCGTCGGCCGCGCCGGCGCCCCCGCGGACTTCGGTGCCGCGCCGGCCCCGCAGGTGGCCGTGACCGACCCCGACGGCACCGCCATCGCCGGCTACACCCTCACCGGCCTGGGCCGCGAGACCGCCCTGCTCGCCGTCGAGCTCTACCGGCGCCAGGGCACCTGGAAGGTCCGCGCGGTCGGCCAGGGGTACGACGGCGGGCTGCCCGCGCTGCTGCTCGACCAGGGCGTGCCCGACGCCCGCGCGGTCGCGCGGGAGATCCACGACGCGGTGGAGCGCGAGCAGTCCCGTTCGGTGGACGCGCCCCCAGCGCCCACCTCGCCCGCCACGCCCGCCACGCCCACGTCGCCCACCTCGCCCGCGGCGCACACGACCTCCGCGGCGCCCACCGTGCCCGCCCCCGCCGAAGCGCCGCCGGCCGGCCCGGTGGACTACCGCCACCCGCGCCGCCGCACCGTACCGGCCGCGCCGCAGCCCGAGCCGGCGTCCGCGTCGAGCGCACCGCCGATGCCGCCGCACCCGCCGCAGTACGCCCCGGCCGCCGCGGCATCCGCCGCCGCGGACGGCCCGCCCGTCCCGGT
>NZ_JBFBIV010000162.1:0-11484 GCF_040702025.1 Streptomyces sp. NPDC088194
CTACGAGGACAACCCTCCGCCTTGCGATCGCACGCACCAGACGCCACGGGCCCCGCCCTTTGGGCGGACGGCGCTACTTCCAAAACACGGCCTAGCGGCGGCGGTCGGAGAGGATCACCAGGGCCAGACCACCGAGGATCACCAGCAGCGCGGGATACGCGGCCGCCGGCGGGGTCTGGCCGAGCCACAGCCCCGCGATCAGCGCGGCCCCCGGGGTCTCCAGCAGGATCGCGGTCGAGGTGGTCGACGGCCCCAGGCCCCGCACCACCCGGTTCAGCAGCGAGTGGCCCAGCAACTGCGCCGCCACCGTCAGCGCGGCGATCTTCAGCCAGGTCTCCCCGTCGTACCCGGCCAGCGCCGACCCGGAGACCAGGCACGCGCACAGCAGGGCCACCGCCGTGGTCGTGTAGCAGACGAAGGTGTACGCGGTGGTCGTCGCGGTCCGCCGCACCTCCGAGCCGAGCAGCATGTAGACGGCCGCGGCCAGCCCGGCGCCGAGCGCCAGCGCGTCGCCGACCAGCGCCCGGCTGTCCGTCGACAGGTCGATCCCGGTGAGGATCAGCACGCCGACGACCGCGAGCGCGGTGCCGCCCCACACCAGCCGCGGCGGGCGGTGGCCGCGTAGCCGCAGGATCAGCGTGGTCCAGATCGGCGTCGTGGTGCACAGGGCGGTCGAGGTGGCGACCGACGTCATGTTCAGGCTCGGCAGCCACATCCCGAAGTGCGCGGCCAGCACCAGCCCGGCCAGCGCCGACAGGCCCAGCGCGCGCCGGCCCATCCGCCGCAGCTCGCCGCGGTGCCGCCACAGCGCCACCGGGCTGAGCACCCCCACGGCCATCGCGTTCCGCCAGAAGGCGATCGCCAGCGCGGGTGCGGCCGTCGCCGCGATCAGGGGGGCCGAGAAGGACACGCCCGCGATCGCCACGCCCAGCAGCGTCAGGTCCACTCCACGCCCGGCCTCGGGCGCTTTCTCGTCCACCGCCGATGCCGCACGGGGCGGGGTGGCGGTGCTCTCGGGAGTGGTCACCGCACAAGCGTACGGGCCCGCCGCGGTCCGGCCGTACCACTCCGGAGGGGACTCCCGGGCGTCCCTACAGCCATCCGTTGCGGCGGAAGCCCCGGTGGATCGCGTAACAGATCGCCAGGGTCGCGGCGAGCACGACGGGATAGCTGTACTTCCAGCCGAGCTCGGGCATGTGCTTGAAGTTCATGCCGTACACACCGGTGATCATGGTCGGCACCGCGAGGATGGCCGCCCACGCGGTGATCTTGCGCATGTCCTCGTTCTGCACGACGGTGGCCTGCGCGAGGTTGGCCTGGAGGATGGAGTTGAGCAGGTCGTCGAACCCGGTGACCTGCTCGTGCACCCGCGCGACGTGGTCGGCCACGTCACGGAAGTACTTCTGGATCTCCGGGTCGATCAGCCGCATCGGACGCTCGCCGAGCAGCTGCATGGGTCGCAGCAGCGGGGACACCGCCCGCTTGAACTCCAGCACTTCCCGCTTGAGCTGGTAGATCCGCCCGGCGTCGCCACCGCGCGAGGTCTTCCCGTTGTCGGCGGAGAAGACGTCGATCTCCACCTCGTCGATGTCGTCCTGCACCGCCTCGGAGACGGCGAGGTAGTCGTCGACGACCTGGTCCGCGATCGCGTGCAGTACGGCCGAGGGGCCCTTGGCCAGCAGCTCCGGGTCGTCCTCCAGCCGGTGCCGCAGCGCGCGCAGCGACCCGTGCCCGCCGTGCCGGACGGTGATCACGAAGTAGCGTCCGGTGAAGACCATCACCTCGCCGCTCTCCACCACCTCGCTGGTGGAGGTGAGCTCGGCGTGCTCGACGTAGCGGATCGTCTTGAAGACGGCGAACAGCGAGTTGTCGTACCGCTCCAACTTCGGCCGCTGGTGGGCGTGGACGGCGTCCTCGACCGCCAGCGGGTGCAGGCCGAACTCCTCGGCGATGCCCGCGAACTCCTGCTCGGTGGGCTCGTGCAGCCCGATCCACACGAAGCCGTCGCTGCCGTCGCACTGCGGGCCGGGCCGCCCGGCGCGCACCATCTTCAGCGCCTCGTGCGGGTCCGTGACGTCACCGTGGCGCAGGCCGTCGCGGTAGACCGCGCAGTCCACGATCGCGCTGGCGGCGCGCGGCTCCGGGACGGGGTCGTACTCGTAGGACGTGGTGGTCCTGCGCAGGGTCGGCCGCAGGGCAGGACGGACTACTGCGCGCAGGTCGCGGATCATCGACATGGCAAGCTCCTTCACGGACTGGCCGACGGCATGGCGCCGCACTGAAATGCAGATCAGGGCGTGGTGATCGCAGGCAGTTCAGGGCGCTCTTCCGCTGTCGCGGGCTCCGCGGGAGCTGTGCCTCCCCCTCGCATCCGACGGGGGTGGACCGCGACTCGCGAGGTGACGCGTTTTGGACCCGGCCAGCCGGGTAGAGAACGCGTGACGTGCGAGTACTGCGGGGAATTCAGCGCGCGAAATGGCATACGGAAGAGCTGCCGGTACTGCACGGTCGACTCGGATCCATGTCAGTCCCCACCTCCTCCGGTCGATCCCCGCTGAGGGATGTCCTTGGTGCGCGAGTGAACGCCCTACCTTAGCAAGTCCGAGCACCTCCTCGGTGCCGCCTTACGGGTTCTGTACGCGTTCTATGCTCGCCGTATGGCTGATGTCCTGGCGCTCGTCGAAGCGCGGCTGTCCGACGTCCTCGGCGCGCCCGACGCCCGCGCCGCGGTCACCTTCGTCGGCACCGACCGGGTCGAGGTGCTCCGCTACACCACCGGTGACCTGGTGCGATACGCCACACTCGGGATGTCCGCGCAGCCGATGGCCGACCCGCTCGCCACCGTGGCGGACCCGCTGCGCGGGCCGCGCGGCGAGCTGCTGCTCACCGTCCGGGCGGGGCTCGCCGACACCGACAAAGTGCTGCGCCCGCTGGCCGTGCTCGCCGCCTCCCCTCAGGTGGAGGGCCTCGTCATCGCGCCCGGCGGCTCCCTCGACACCACCGAGCCGCTGTGGCCGGGGGCGCCCTTCTCCGCGGTGCTCGTCGCCGAACCCGGCGGCCTCGTGCCGGACCTCACCCTCCCCGACCCCCTCGACCCGGTCCGCTTCTTCCCGCTCCTGCCGATGACCCCGGCCGAGGCAGCGTGGAAACGCGTGCACGGTGCCGCGGCGCTCCAGGACCGCTGGCTGGCCCACGAGACGGATCTGCGTGACGCCCTGCGGAAGGCGGTGCCCCTGACCTCCTAGGGTGCGCGGCGGCGGGTCCGGACGGGTGATCGTCCTTGACGTGGGGAGGGGCCAGGAGGACCGTGGGGATCTATGAGGGGCGAACCCAGTTGCCCGAAGTGCGGTGGCAGGGTCCGTGCGCCCGGACTCTTCGCCGATTCCTGGCAGTGCGATGTGCACGGGACCGTGTATCCGCTCCAGCCGGTGGTGCCTCCCAGTGTCGAAGCGCTCGGCGTCGTCGTGAACCGCTCCCAGGTGCCGGTCTGGATGCCCTGGCCGCTGCCGGTCGGCTGGCTCTTCTCCGGAGTGGCCGCCGCCGGTGACGACCGCAGCGGCGGCCGTGCCACCGCCGTCTCCTGCTCGGGGCCGGGGCCGCTCGGCGGTCCCGGTGAACTCATGCTCGTGGCAGAGGAGTTGGGAGTCGGGCTCGGCGCGCGCTTCGCCGGGATCGACGGGCCAGACCCCGGTCCGAACATGTGCGTGGACATGCCGCCGCACGCGAAGGTCCTCGCGGCCGGGCGCCCCACGCCCCTCTGGCACGTCGCGGGCGTCCCCGACGACCGCGTGGTCTTCGCCGGCGAGGCCCGCGGGCTCTGGCTGTGGGCCATCGTCTGGCCCGAGCAGACCGGGCTGCTGATGTACGACGAGCTCGTCCTCACGGATTTGCGGGACGCCGGCGCCGAGGTCGACCTCCTGCCGTGCGGTGCGCTCGCCCCCCGCCTCATCGCGTAGCGGTGCCCCTGACCCTCCGGGGTGGTGTGTCCTGCCGGTGGGGGAGCACCTGTTGGTGGTGGGTCGCGCGCGCCCCTGGATCTGCCCGGGTGTTCCGGGGCGAGCACGGTGGGAGCCGTACGACAGAACGCACCACCCGGGCGGGTTATCCTGGCGACGGCCACCCAACCCCCAGCCACCCGCGGAGCGAGTCGTGCGTATAGACCTGCACACCCACTCCACGGCTTCCGACGGCACCGACTCGCCGGCTGAGTTGGTGCGGAACGCCGCGGCCGCGGGGCTGGACGTGGTGGCGCTCACGGACCATGACACGGTCGGCGGCTACGCCGAGGCGACCGCCGCGCTGGCGGGGCTGGAAGCACCTGGGGACCTGACGTTGGTGACCGGCGCCGAGCTGTCCTGCCGGATCGACGGGATCAGCATGCACATGCTGGCGTACCTCTTCGACCCGGCCGAGCCGGAGCTGTACCGCGAGCGCGAACTCGTCCGGGACGACCGGGTGCCGAGGGCGCAGGGCATGGTCGCCAAGCTGCGCGAGCTGGGCGTGCCGATCACCTGGGAGCAGGTCGCCCGGATCGCCGGGGACGGCTCCGTGGGCCGTCCGCACATCGCGACCGCGATGGTCGAGCTGGGCGTGGTCGACAGCGTCTCGGACGCCTTCACCGAGCAGTGGCTGGCCAACGACGGCCGCGGGTACGTCCCCAAGCACGAGCTCGACCCGTTCGACGCGGTGCGGCTGGTGAAGGGCGCGGGCGGGGTGACCGTCTTCGCGCACCCGGGGGCGCACAAGCGCGGCGAGACCGTGCCGGAGGCGGTGATCGCCGAGCTGTCCGCCGCCGGGCTCGACGGCATCGAAGTGGACCACGTGGACCACGACGACGCGACCAGGGCGCGGCTGCGCGCGTTCGCCGCGGAGCACGACCTGCTGGCGACGGGTTCGAGCGACTACCACGGCGACCGCAAGACGGTCCGGCTCGGAGCGTGCGTCACCGATCCCGAGGTGTACCGGGAGATCGCGCGCCGGGCCACGGGCGCGGTGCCCATCTCGGCGGTCTAGCGGGTCGGATTCTCCGGGTCGGCCCTCCCGGGTCGGCCCCTGCCCTCGCTCCTGCCCCTGCCCACGGCTCGCGGGACCTCGCGGCGCCGCGCGGAACCTCGCGTTCCGCGGTGCCCGGTCGCGCAGTTCCTCCCGTCCTCCCGCCGGCTCCGCCGGGAGACACCCCCACCCTCAGCGCCCCCCTTCGGGGCGCGCTCGTACGTTCAGAAAGCCTGCCGCATGTTTGACATCACCTTGTTCGGGTCCGTGTTCTTCACCCTGTTCGTGATCATGGACCCGCCCGGCATCACGCCGATCTTCCTGGCGCTGACGTCGGGGCGCGCGACGAAGGTGCAGCGGCGGATGGCGTGGCAGGCCGCGTCCGTGGCGCTCGGGGTGATCGCCGTGTTCGGCATCTGCGGCCAGCAGATCCTGGACTACCTGCATGTGTCGGTGCCCGCGCTGCGGGTGGCCGGCGGACTGCTGTTGCTGCTGATCGCGCTGGACCTGCTGACGGGCAAGGCGGACGAGCCGACGCAGACGAAGGACGTGAACGTGGCGCTGGTGCCGCTGGGCATGCCGCTGCTGGCCGGTCCGGGGGCGATCGTGACGGTGATCCTCGCGGTGCAGCACGCGAACGGCTTCGGGCAGCAGCTCTCGGTGTGGGTGGCGATCGTGGCGATGCACGCGGTCCTGTGGCTGACCATGAGGTACTCGCTGGCGATCATCCGGCTGATCAAGGAGGGCGGGGTGGTGCTGGTGACCCGGCTGTCGGGCATGCTGCTGTCCGCGATCGCCGTGCAGTCGGTGGCGAACGGCATCTTCGGCTTCATCCACGGCGAGGGCTGACCCTCCGGTCCCGGGCGGGCCAGGCATCCGGCCCCGGACAGACGAAAGCGCCCCGTACATCCATTCGGTACGGGGCGCCGTTACGTGGGCCTGCGATCAGTCCGCGGGGCGGATGTAGATGCGCTGGCCGAGAGCGGCGGCCTGCTGCACGATCCTGTCGACAGCGTTGGCGTCCACGACGGTGCTGTCCACGGCCTCACCGTTGACGTCGTCGAGTCGCATGATCTCAAAGCGCATGGGGCTTCTCCCTTCGTCGCGCGTTACATGTGTGGTCAACGAACACCCCCTTCAAAACATTCCCTAGGCTAACGAAAAACTTTCCGGCCTTGACTACTTGCTGGTGAGGGAGTCCTTCTGCTGCCCCTCGACGTCCTTCCAGAAGGCAACCAACGCGGCCGCGGTCTCGGCGGGCCGCTCCGCGTTGGGCGAGTGTCCGGCGTCCTTGATCACGACGCGCCGCGCGCCGAGGCGTACCGCCATCTCGTCCAGCCACGGCACCGGCCAGGCGTAGTCCACCTCGCCGGAGAGTACGAGTTTAGGGAGCGGCAGCGCCGCCAACTCCGCCACTCGATCGGTTTCGGACATCAACTGCCGCGCGGTGGCGAGCAGTTGCTCGGGTACGGTGCCCAACCAGCGGCGGTGCAGGAAGTCCTCCAGCCACGTCGGGGTGCGCCCCTCCGCGTCCCCGGCGCTGTCCGCCTCCGCCCCGGCGTCCATCGCCCGCATCGCCTGCCAGGCGGTCTCCATGTCCATCGTCGGCAGATGGTCGAGCAGCAACTGCGTCCGCACCTGCTGGTGCGCCTCGATCGCGGCCGGACCCGAACTCACCAGCGCCAGCGAGGCGTACGGCACGGAACGGTCGGAGAGCAGGGCGGCCCGTACGATGTGGCCGCCCAGCGAGTGGCCCAGCACGTGCAGGGGCGCGTCCGTGCCGTACGCCTCGGCCACGGCCACCGCCTGCGCCTGGACGTCCGCCGCCAACTCGCTCCGGGCGTACGCCTTCTCGTCTCTCGGGCCGGCCGACTCGAACTGCCCGCGGCCGTCCACCGAGACGGCGTGGAATCCCGCGGCCGTCAACGGCGTGATCAGGTCGAGGAAGTCTTCCTTGCTTCCGGTGAAGCCCGGGATCAGGAGGACGTGTCCACGTCTTTCCGCCCCCTCGGCGGGGGCGCCGTCCAGCACCGCGAACGATCCCCGCGAGGTTTTCATCTGGCGCGAGACCACGTTCGTCGGCAGCTCAAGGGTGCTCGGTCGGCTCATGCAGTGAGATTACGCGGCTCACATGTCCAAGACGTTGCGGTTGGTGGGGGCGTGACCCCCCCGAGTGCCCCTGTTTGCGGTTCCCGGGACCTTGCGGCGGGTGGGTGACTTCGCCCCTCCGGGGTGACCCGTTCCGTTGGCACCAGGACCTTGCGGCGGGTGGGTGGCTTGTCGCGCGGTTCTCCCCCCGGGCGAAGCTCCGGGGGAGAACCGCGCGGGCAACCCGCCACCGGCCGGTGGTCCCTCAACCGGCAGGATCGGGCCACCCCCCCCGGGGGGTCAGGCGGTGGGGGTCTTGCGGGTGCGGCGGCGGGGGACCTTGACGGGTTCCTCCGCGGGAGCGGCATCCGCGGGGGCGGTCTGCTCGGGGGCGTCCGGGGAGATCGCGGTGGCGGTGGCCGCGCGGCTGCGGGTGCGCCGCCGGCGGGGCTTGCGCGGCTCGTCGGCCTCCGGGGCGTCGGCCGTCGGGACGGCGACGGCAACGGCCTCGGTGGCGGCGGCGATCACGGTCTCGCCGGCGACGGCGGTGCCACCGCGGGTGCGGCGGCGCTGCCGCGGGGTACGGGTGCGGGGCGCGCGCTCCTCGACCGGGGCCGCGGGAGTGCGGTCACGGCCGGCGGGGCGGCGGCCGCGGCCACCGGTCTCGCCGAGGTCCTCGACCACTTCCGCGTCGAGCCCGGCACGGGTCCGCTCGGCCCGAGGCAGTATCCCCTTGGTGCCCGCGGGAATCCCGAGCAGCTCGTAGAGGTGCGGAGACGTGGAGTAGGTCTCCTCCGGGTCGTTGAAGGTCAGCTCCAGCGCCTTGTTGATGAGCTGCCAGCGCGGGATGTCGTCCCAGTCGACCAGGGTGATCGCGGTGCCGGAGGCGCCGGCCCGGCCGGTGCGGCCGATCCGGTGCAGGTAGGTCTTCTCGTCTTCCGGCGTCTGGTAGTTGATCACGTGGGTGACGCCTTCGACGTCGATACCGCGCGCGGCGACGTCGGTGCAGACGAGGACGTCCACCTTGCCGTTGCGGAACGCGCGCAGCGCCTGCTCACGGGCGCCCTGACCGAGGTCGCCGTGCACCGCGCCGGAGGCGAACCCGCGCTTCTCCAGCTGCTCCGCGACATCGGCCGCGGTCCGCTTGGTGCGGCAGAAGATCATCGCCAGGCCGCGGCCCTCGGCCTGGAGGATGCGGGAGACCAGCTCCGGCTTGTCCAGGGAGTGCGCGCGGAAGACGTGCTGCGTGGTGTTGGCCACGGTCGCGCCGTGGTCGTCGGGCGCGGTGGCGCGGATGTGGGTCGGCTGCGACATGTAGCGCCGGGCCAGGCTGATCACGGCGCCGGGCATGGTCGCGGAGAAGAGCATGGTCTGGCGCCGCGCGGGCAGCATGGCCATGATCTTCTCGACGTCGGGGAGGAAGCCGAGGTCCAGCATCTCGTCGGCCTCGTCGAGGACGAGGGCGCGGACGTGCTTGAGGTTCAGCTTCTTCTGGCCGGACAGGTCGAGCAGGCGGCCGGGGGTGCCGACGACCACGTCGACGCCCTTCTTCAGCGCCTCGACCTGCGGTTCGTACGCCCGCCCGCCGTAGATCGCGGTGACTCGCACCGCGCGGACCTTGCCGGCGGTGAGCAGGTCGTTGGTGACCTGCTGGCACAGTTCGCGGGTGGGGACGACGACGAGCGCCTGCGGCGCGTCGGTGAGCTGCTCGGGCGTGGCGCGGCCGGCCTCGACGTCGGCGGCGACGGTGACCCGCTCCAGCAGGGGCAGGCCGAAACCGAGCGTCTTGCCGGTGCCGGTCTTGGCCTGGCCGATGACGTCGTTGCCCGCGAGGGCGACCGGGAGCGTCATCTCCTGGATCGGGAAGGGGGTGGTGATGCCGACGGCCTCGAGGGCTTCGGCGGTCTCGTCGAGAATTCCAAGGCTGCGAAAAGTCGTGGTGGTCAGGATGTTGCCTCTTCTGTGAGACGCGGCACTGGCGGCGAGGGGGTCGAGCAAGCCGGCACGTCGGGTGCGACGAACCGGTCACTGACCGCGCAGAGGTGTCGTACGGCCATAGGTCGGCCGTTTAGGCGCGGGACCGCTGCCCTCGCTCAAGCCGCGAGTGGGCCCCTCCCGATGACGGGAAGGCGGTCGGTTCGGAGCCGATCGGGCCACCGACCGGGCATCCAGGTGTTGCACACGTGGCCCGTCGTAGGTCGATGCCAGGCCGACTGTCGACGGGTGCATTACCACTCTACCCCGGAAACACGTAGCTGCACCCGATCAAATGTTTCGTTCGGGACGTCATCGGGTCACGGCGGCCTCTCGGCGGCCACCGCCGGGCGGCGTACCGGGGCGGCCGCGACAGGGCGGGTGAAGCCGTCACCGGGGGCGTCCGCGGCCCGCGGACTTGGCTATTGTGCCCAGCATGGACACGCCTGCTGAGACGCCCACCGACCACCAGCCGACCGTTACCGGCATCGCCGCCCAGGACTGGGCCGCGGCGTCCGCGCAGCCGCAGTACCGCGCCGCCGTCGTCGACCTGCTCGGCGCGCTGGCGTACGGCGAGCTCGCGGCGTTCGAACGGCTCGCGGAGGACGCGAAGCTCGCGCCGACGCTGGAGGACAAGGCGGAGCTGGCCGCGATGGCATCCGCCGAGTTCCACCACTTCGAGCAGTTGCGGGACCGGCTCGCGGAGATCGGCGAGGCGCCGCACGAGGCGATGGCGCCGTTCGCCGCGGCGCTCGACGGCTTCCACCGCCAGACCGCGCCGTCGGACTGGCTGGAGGGCCTGGTCAAGGCGTACGTCGGTGACTCGATCGCGTCCGACTTCTACCGTGAGGTCGCCGCGCGGCTGGACTCCGACACCCGCACGCTCGTGCTCGCGGTTCTCGACGACACCGGGCATGCCACCTTCGCGGTGGAGAAGGTGCGCGCGGCGATCGAGGCGGAGCCGCGGGTCGGGGGACGGCTCGCGCTGTGGGCGCGGCGGCTGATGGGGGAGGCGCTGTCGCAGGCGCAGCGGGTGGTCGCGGATCGCGACGCGCTCTCCACGATGCTGGTGGGCGGGGTCGCGGACGGGTTCGACCTCGCGGAGGTGGGGCGGATGTTCTCGCGGATCACGGAGGCGCACACCAAGCGGATGGCTTCGCTGGGGCTTGCGGCGTAGTGGGTGCCCCTGACCCCCCGGGGTGGTGTGTTCCGCCGGTTCCGGGACCACCCGCCGGTGGGGGCTTGTCGCGCCGTTCCCCGCGCCCCTGGTTTTGCACTGCCCTTCCGCGGAATGAGCCTCACTCCTTCCGCGGTGCCCTGGTAGCGCACGCTCGGCCACGCCCCATCCCGGGCCGAGCACCCGCCGGGCCCAGCCCCTGCCCCCGGCTTGCCGGACCACCTCCCGGTGGTCTGCTGCTCCCCGGGGCTTCCCTGAGAGATCTCCCCGCGCCTCTTGAGAGGCGCCCTCCATCCGCGGGAGGGCCGAGCACTTCCAGGGGCGCGGGGAACTGCGCGCGCAACCCACCACCGGCAGGTGGTGAAGCCACGACCGCAAGGGGCACCCCCTCAGGACGCGCGGGCAACTCCCCCCAGAGAAGCCGCAGGCCCCAGCAGCCCACCAGCAGGTGATCCGGAAACCCGGGTGGAGGGACTGGGCGCGGCGGGTGGACGGCCCGGCGACGGGAACGGCGGGAGCAGGCGTACCCGGGCACCGCGGAAGGAGCGAGGTTTCTTTCAAGGAAGGAGCCGAGGAAAACCAGGGGCGCGTGGGGGCACCTCCCAGGCGAAGCTCTGGGGGAGAACGGCGCGACAAGCCCCCCACCGGCAGGTGGTCCCGGAACCGACAGAACACACCACCCCGGGGGGTCAGGGGCTCAGGATTTTGGCGTGGCGGCCGCGGCGGGGCGGGCGGGAGAGGACGCTGAGGAGGGCCGCGGAGGTGAGGAGGGCCGCGGGGAAGGTGGCCTCGGGGTGGCTGCCGCCGACGATGCTGTAGGTGACGAGCCCGCCGACGAGTGCGGCGGCCGGGCCGGTCGCGAGGACCAGGGGGGAGGCGGGGAGCCGGAGCGGGAACATCCGGCTCGCCGTCCAGGCGGCCAGCAGCCCGAGGGCGGCGAAGATGACGGCTTCCCACAGCATCGTGAAATCCCTCCGGTGGCACGTACGGAACGGGACCGGTCCGTACGTCTCCTACCCCGCCGTCCACCGGCGCAAAGCGCTCTCACCCGTCTGCTCCGGGATCGAACACCTCGGCGGCCAGTTGGGCGCGGCGCCAGGCGCGGCCGGGCCGGATCGGCGTGCCGCTCGGCGGAGTTGGCGGCCGGGCGTGGCGGCGCGTTCGCCAACTCGCGGGAGTGGCCGGCCCGGGGCAAGGGAGAACGGGTGGTCCACGGCGTTCGCCCACGTGGTGGCGTCCACCTGCGTGGAGTT
>NZ_JBFBIV010000163.1:0-11466 GCF_040702025.1 Streptomyces sp. NPDC088194
GCCATACCCACCCACTGCGCACCCTGACCAGGAAAAACAAACACCGTCTTCCCCGACACCGAACGATCCTGCACCACCCCCACACCCGGCTCACCCACCGACAACGCCACCAACCCCGCCAACAAACCCTCACGATCACCAGCAGACACCGCAGCACGATGCTCCAAATGCGCCCGCGTCGTCGCCGCCGAGAACGCCGTATCCAACACACCAAGCTCCGACCGCGCCAGCAGATGCTCCCGCAACCGACCCGCCTGCGCCCGCAACCCCACCTCATCCCTCGCCGACACCACCACCGGCACCAACGGCAGGCTCTTCTCGGGCTGCTCCGCCGGCTCCTCGGCGGCCGCCGGAGCCTCCTCCAGGATCATGTGCGCGTTCGTGCCGGAGACGCCGAAGGACGACACGGCCGCGCGGCGGGGCCGGCCGGGGTCGGTCCAGGGGCGGGACTCGGTCAGCAGCCTGACGGCGCCCGACTCCCAGTCCACGTGCGAGGACGGCTCGTCCACGTGCAAGGTGGCGGGGAGTTGCCGGTGCCGCAGCGCCTGCACCATCTTGATCACCCCGGCCACGCCGGCCGCGGCCGAGGAGTGGCCGATGTTCGACTTGATCGAGCCGAGCCACAACGGCCGCTCGGCGTCGCGGCCTTGCCCGTACGTCGCCAGCAGCGCCTGAGCTTCGATCGGGTCACCGAGGCGCGTGCCCGTGCCGTGCCCCTCGACCGCGTCGACCTGGTCGGGACGCAGCCCGGCCGCGGCCAGCGCGTTCCGGATCACCCGCTCCTGGGCCGGACCGCTCGGCGCCGTAAGCCCGTTGGACGCGCCGTCCTGGTTCACCGCGCTGCCGCGAACGACCGCCAGCACCCGGTGACCCAGACGCTGCGCGTCCGACAACCGCTCCATCACGACCAGGCCGACACCGTCGGAGAAGCCGGTCCCGTCAGCCCCGGCCGCGTACGACCGGCACCGGCCGTCGGGTGACAGGCCGCGCTGCCGGGAGAACTCCACCAGCAGGAACGGCCCGGACATCACGGTCGCTCCGCCGGCCAGGGCCAGCGAGCACTCGCCGTTGCGCAGTGCCTGCGCGGCCAGGTGCATCGCCACCAAGGAGGAGGAGCACGCGGTGTCCACGGAGACCGCGGGGCCCTGGAGCCCGAAGGTGTAGCTCAGCCGCCCCGAGACCACGCTCGTCGTGGTGCCGGTCAGTTTGAAGCCTTCCAGCTCGGGCGTCGCACCCCGGCCGTACTCGGAGGCGACCGCGCCGCAGAACACGCCGGTGTCGCTGCCGCGCAACGAGCCCGGGTCGATCCCGGCGTCCTCCAGCGCCTCCCAGGCACCTTCGAGCAGCAACCGCTGCTGCGGGTCCATCGCCAGCGCCTCACGCGGGCTGATCCCGAAGAACCCCGCGTCGAACTCGCCGGCCCCGTCGAGATATCCGCCGCCGCGCGCGTACACCGTGCCGGCCCGCTCCGGGTCCGGGTCGTACAGCCGCTCCAGGTCCCAACCACGGTCCCCCGGCAGACCCGATATCGCGTCCCGGCCCTCGGCGACCAGGTCCCACAGCCCCTCGGGCGACGACGCGCCACCCGGGTAGCGGCAGCTCATGCCCACGATCGCCAGCGGCTCGTCCACGTCGGCCCGCCGCCGGGCCGGAACCCGCGCCGCCACCGCCTTCCCGGCGCCCGCGTCGGCACCGGGTACCTGCGTCACCAGGAACTTCGCCACCGCGACCGCGGTCGGGTGGTCGAACACCAAGGTCGCGGGCAACTTGAGTCCGGTCGCCTGGACCAGGCGGTTGCGCAACTCGACCGAGGAGAGCGAGTCGAAGCCCTGCTCCTTGAAGGCCCGTCCCGATTCCACCGTGGACGCCGACGCGTGCCCGAGCACCGCCGCCACCTGCGCGGTCACCAGCTCCAGCGTCACCCGTTCCCACTGCTCGCGCTCGACTCCCGCGAGCCGGGTCGCCAGCGACCCTCCGCCGCCCGCGCGCCCCGCACGGCCGGGCGAGCGGACCAGCCCGGCGAGCAACGGCACGGCTGTCCCGGCCCGGGCCTGCTCGCGCAGCGCGGCCAGGTCCAGTTGGACCGGAGCGACCAGCGCGGCATCCACCCGCTGTGCCGCGTCGAGCAGTTCGAGCCCCAGCTCGGAGGAGAGCGCCTGCACACCCATGCGCTCCAACCGGGCGAGTTGCGCGGCGTCCAGTTCCCCGGTCATGCCGGTCTCCGCCGCCCACAGACCCCACGCCAGCGACACCGCCGGACGACCCTGCGCCCGCCGCCACGCCGCCAACGCGTCCAACCCGGCATTCGCAGCAGCGTAGTTGCCCTGCCCCGCACTCCCGATCAGCGCCGCCACCGAGGAGAACAGCACGAACGACCGCAGGTCCAGCTCCGCCGTCAACTCGTCGAGCAGCAAGGCCGCGTCCAGCTTCGGCCGCAACACGCGGTCCACCTGCTCCGGCGTCAGCGACGCCACCAGCCCGTCCTCCAGGACACCGGCCGCGTGTACGACACCGGTCAGTGGAACCTCCAACGAGCCCAGCAACGAGGTCAGTTGCTCGCGGTCCGCCACATCACACGCAGCAACCCGCACCTGGCATCCGGCGGCCTCCAGCTCCGCGACCAACTCGCCCGCGCCCGGCGCCTCCAGACCCCGCCTCGACGCCAGCACCAGATGCCGCGCACCACCGGCAGTGACCAAGTGCCGTGCCACCAGGGCACCCAGACCCCCGGTCCCACCCGTCACCAGCACCGCGCCATCCGTGCCGGCGCCCAGCAGCGGCCCGGCCGCCGGCGCCGCGGGCACGACGGCCCGCGTCAGTCGCGGAGCGAGCACCTTGCCGCCGCGCACCGCCACCTGCGGCTCGTCGTACCCGACGAGCGCGGCAAGCCCCGGGCCCGTCGCGTCGCGGCCGGCCGGGTCCAGGTTCGGGTCCAGCTCCGGGTCGAGGTCCACCAGGACGAAGCGCCCCGGGTGCTCGGACTGCGCGCTGCGCACCAGGCCCCACGCGGCAGCCGCCGCCACATCCGGTGCCTCCGCGCCGACCGCGATCGCACCCCGGGTCACCAGCACCAACCGGGACTCCGCCAGGGCCTCCGCGGCCAGCCACTCCTGCACCAGTGCGAGCGTCCGCGCCGCTACCTCGTGCGCGGTCCCCGCCACGTCCGCCGCGCCGCCGTCAAGCACCGCGCCGCCGTCGTCGAGCGCCGCGCCGGACGGCACCGCCGCCACCACCGCACCCGGCACCGCCGCGCCGGCCGCCACCGCGCCGACCAGCGCGTCGAGGTCCGCGAACCGCTCGCCGGCCTCCGTACCCTCCTGCGCACCCGGTACCGCGACCTCACCGAGCACCGCGACGCTCGCCGGGGCAGCGCCGCTCGCGCCCGCGGCCTCGGCCCACTCCACCGTGAACAGCGAACCGTCGGCCGCCCGCGCGGCACCCGCCAACTGCGCCTGGTCCACCGGCCGGAGCACGAGGGACCGGACCGACACCACCGGGGCGCCGGAGTCGTCGACCGCGTCGAACCGCACCGTGGAGTCGCCGATGGCCCCTGCGCGGACCCGCAGCCGTGAGACGCCCTGGCGCCCGAGCCGGACACCGGTCCAGCTGAACGGCATCTTGTGCTGGCTGCCGCCGGTGAACAGGGGCACGCCGCCCTGCACCACCGCGTCGAAGAGCGCCGGGTGGATGCCGAACTCGCCGGCCGGACCCGCGTACTCGTCCGCCAGCGCGACCTCGACGTAGATGTCGTCCCCGTCGCGCCAGGCCGCCCGCATCCCCTGGAAGACCGGCCCGTAGTCGTATCCGAGGTCGGTGAGCTGGTCGTAGAGCCGCTCGGCCGGGACCGGTTCGGCGTCCGGCGGCGGCCACTGCGCCGCCCAGGCCGCGGCCGGCTCGGGCTCGGTCTCGGCGGCGAGTACGCCCCGCGCGTGGCAGATCGACCCGCCCCGCTCGCCGCCCTCGGGGGTGGTGTAGATCGCGACGGCACGGTGGCCGTTCTCGTCGGCCTCCGCGACGGTGACCTGGAGCTGCACCGAGGAATCCCCGGCGAGCAACAGGGGTGCGCCCAGGACCAGTTCCTCCACCACCGGGCAGCCCACGTGGCCGCCCGCCGTCAGCGCGAGCTCCACCAGCGTGACGCCGGGCACGACGACCGTGCCGAAGAGCATGTGCTCGGTGACCCAGGAGTCCGTGTCCGTGCCCAACCGCCCGGTGAACAGCCACTGGTCCTGGTCGCCGATCCGCACGCCCGCGGTCAGCAAGGGGTGATCGACACGCTCGGCCCCGGCCGCGACCGAGCCCTGGGCCCCGGCCCCCGACAACTGCCAGTAGCGTTCCCGCTGGAAGGCGTATGTCGGCAGGGATACGGTCCTGGCACCGGTGCCGGCGTAGAACGCGGCCCAGTCCACGGGCACTCCGGCCGCGTGCACGGCCGCAGCGAACCCGGCGAACGCGGCCGGCTCCTCCTGCCGGGCCCGCAGCGCCGCCACGAACACCGCCTGCCCGGCGGCCTCGTCGCCGCTCGCGGCCTCCACCGCCTGGCGGGCCAGCGCGGTCAACGACCCGTCCGGCCCCAACTCCAGGAACCGCGTCACCCCAAGACCGGCCAACGCGCTGATCCCATCAGCGAAGCGGACCGCCTCCCGCGCATGCCGCACCCAATACGACGGGTCCGCCAACTCACCCGGCACCGTCACCGCACCGGTCAGGTTCGACACCACCGGAATGACGGGCTCGGCGAACCGCAAACGGCCCGTCACCTCCGCGAACTGGTCGAGCATCGGCTCCATCAACGCCGAGTGGAACGCATGAGACACCCGCAACCGAGTCGTCTTCACCCCCTCCCACACCGGAAGCCGCAGCCACTCCTCCAGGGCCTCCTGCTCACCGGACACCACGACCGCCCGGGCACCGTTCACCGCGGCAATCGACAACCGGTCCTCGAACCCGGCCAACGACTCCCGCACCTGCTCCTCGCCAGCCTGCACCGCCACCATCCCGCCACCGGCCGGCAACGCACCCATCAACCTGCCCCGAGCCGCCACCAACGCGCTCGCGTCCGGCAGGGACAGCACCCCGGCCACATGCGCCGCCGCGATCTCGCCCACCGAGTGACCGACCAGGAAGTCCGGCCGAATCCCCAGCGACTCCGCCAGCCGGAACAACGCCACCTCGACCGCGAACAACCCCGCCTGCGTGAACTGCGTCGCGTTCAGCAACCCGGCCTCCGCCGAGCCCTCTTCCGCCGCCAACACCGCCGACAACGGCCGCTCCAACAAAGGATCAAGCTCCGCACACACCTCGTCCAGCGCCCGCGCGAACACCGGGAACACCGACGCCAACCCCAAGCCCATCCGGGCCCGCTGCGCCCCCTGACCGGAGAACACGAACGCCGTCTTCCCCGACACCGCCCGTCCCTGCACCACACCCGCACCCGGCTCACCCAGCGACAGCGCCGCCAACCCCGCCAGCAACGACTCCCGGTCACCGGCCACCACCGCGGCCCGCTCCTCCAGGTGGGATCGCGTGGTCGCGGCCGAGAACGCCGTGTCCAACACACCAAGCTCCGCATGCGCCAGCAGATGCTCCCGCAACCGCCGGGCCTGCGCCCGCAACGCCACTTCATCCTTCGCCGAGACCAACACCGGTACCACCGGCCGGACTTCCCGTTCCGCCTGAGCGGACGCCCGCGAGCTCGTACCCGTGCCCGTGCCCGTACCCGAGACCGATTCCGGCTCGCTGTCGCTCTGCGCGGGCGCCTCCTCCAGGATCAGGTGGGCATTCGTGCCCGAGATCCCGAAGGACGACACGCCCGCGCGGCGGGGACGTTCACCGGCCGGCCAGGGCTGGGCGTCGGTCAGCAGCCTGACCGCACCCGACTCCCAGTCCACCTGCGAGGACGGCGCGTCCACGTGCAGCGTCGCCGGGAGCCGCTCGTGCCGCAGCGCCTGCACCATCTTGATGACACCGGCCACCCCGGCCGCCATCGAGGAGTGGCCGATGTTCGACTTGATCGAGCCCAACCACAGCGGGTCGCCGGCCTCGCGGTCCTGTCCGTACGTCGCGAGCAGCGCGTGCGCCTCTATGGGGTCACCGAGCCGCGTGCCCGTGCCGTGCCCCTCGACCGCGTCGACCTCGTCGGGACGCAGGCCGGCCGCGGACAGTGCCGCGCGGATCACTCGCTCCTGCGACGGGCCGCTCGGCGCGGTAAGCCCGTTGGACGCACCGTCCTGGTTCACCGCGCTGCCCCGGACCACCGCCAGCACCCGGTGTCCGCGGCGCCGGGCGTCCGACAGGCGCTCCATCACGACCAGGCCGACACCGTCGGAGAAGCCGGTGCCGTCAGCGCCCTCCGCGTACGACTTGCACCGGCCGTCCGCGGCCAGCCCGCGCTGCCGGGAGAACTCCACCAGCAGGAACGGCGTGGACAGCACCGTCACGCCGCCGGCCAGCGCCAGCGAGCACTCACCGGAACGCAGCGCCTGCGCGGCCAGGTGCATCGCCACCAGCGACGACGAGCACGCCGTGTCCACCGACACCGCGGGACCCTCCAGGCCCAGGCTGTACGCCACCCGGCCGGACACCACGCTCGTCGTTCCGCCGGTCAGCCGGAAACCCTCCAGGTCCGACCGGCCGCCCGGCGCCGACCCCGACCCCGGGTAGTCCGAGATGCCGACGCCGCAGAACACGCCGGTGTCGCTGCCGCGCAGCGAGGCCGGGTCGATCCCGGCGTCCTCCAGCGCCTCCCACGACCCCTCCAGCAACAGCCGCTGCTGCGGGTCCATCGCCAGCGCCTCGCGCGGGCTGATCCCGAAGAACCCCGCGTCGAAGTCGCCCACCCCGTCGGCGAATCCGCCGCGCTGGGCGTAGAACGTCCCGACCTTGTCCGGGTCCGGGTCGTGCAGCCGCTCCAGGTCCCAGCCACGGTCCTCGGGCAGCCCCGCCATCGCGTCCCGGCCGGTCGCCACCAGGTCCCACAACTGCTCGGGCGACGACGCGCCACCCGGGTACCGGCAACTCATCCCCACGATCGCCAGCGGCTCGGTGGACTGCGCCATGAGTCGCCGGTTCTGCTGCCGAAGTCGCTCGGCTTCCTTGACCGACCGCCTCAGGGCTTCGACGAGCTCGTTCTGGTCGCCAGCCATGCTTGTTCCTCCAGGTTCAGGCGCAAAGCGGGGGTAAGTCGGTTGGCACGCTTGTGCTTAAACTGCGGTCTCTTCGGTCATCCGGATGAGGGCCGCGGCGTCCATGTCGTCGATCGACTCGGTGCTGTCCTCCGCCGACGAGCCGTCGTCCGAGGCGCTGTTCACCAGTTCCAGGAGCGCGTCGAGCAGTCCCGACGCCCGCAGGCGGTTGATCGGGATCGATGTCAGCACGTCCCGGATCTCGTCCTCTTCCGACGAGCGGCGGCCGTTCGGCACGGTGCCGGGCATGGCGACCGGGATCATGTACTGGGTGACGGCGATCGCGGTGGGATGGTCGAAGACGAGCGTGGTCGGCAGCTTGAGGCCGGTCGCCTGGGTCAGGCGGTTGCGCAGTTCGACCGCGGAGAGCGAGTCGAAGCCCAGCTCCTTGAACGCCCGACCCGGGTCCACCGCCGATCCCGACGCGTGCCCGAGCACCGCCGCGACCTGCGCGGTCACCAGGTCCAGCGTCACCTGCTCCCAGTCCTCCCGTCCCACCTGGGCCAGCCGGGAGGCCAGCGACCCGTTCCCGCTCGCGGCCCGGGCCTGCCGGACCTGGACCCGTACGAGTCCGGCGAGCAAGGGCGGCGCCATCCCCTGCCGGGCCTGCGCCCGGATCGAGGCGAGGTCCAGTTGGACCGGGGCGACCAGCGCGGCGTCCACCCGCTGTGCCGCGTCGAGCAGTTCGAGCCCCAGCTCCGTGGGCAGCGGCTGGAGACCCAGCCGGTTCAGCCTGGTCAGGTCGGCGTCGTCCAGCTCACCGGTCATCCCGGTGCGGGTCTCCCACAGGCCCCAGGCCAGCGATACGGCCGGACGGCCCTGCGCCCGGCGCCGCGCGGCGACGGCGTCCAGTACGGCGTTGGCGGCGGCGTAGTTGCCCTGCCCGGGATTGCCGATGAGCGCGGCGACCGAGGAGAACAGCACGAACGACTGGAGGTCGGTGCCGGCCGTCAACTCGTCGAGCAGCAGCGCCGCGTCGACCTTCGGCCGCATCACCCGGTCCAACTGCTCGGGGCTCAGCGACGCCACCACTCCGTCGTCCAGGACGCCGGCCGCGTGCACCACGCCCGCCAGCGGAACCTCCAACGAACCGAGGAGAGCGGACAGTTGCTCCCGGTCGGCCACATCACACGCAGCGACCCGAACGTGGCACCCGGCCGCTTCCAACTCCGCGACCAACTCGCCCGCGCCCGGAGCCTCCAGACCCCGCCTCGACGCCAGCACCAGATGCCGCGCACCACCAACAGTGACCAAGTGCCTTGCCACCAGCGCACCCAGACCCCCGGTCCCACCCGTCACCAGCACCGCGTGACCCGGGTCCGCCGGCTGCGGAACCGTGAACACCACCTTGCCGGTGTTACGCCCCTCCCGCAGGAACCGGAACGCCTCCGCATACCGGCGGATATCCCAAGTACGGATGGGCGCATGGGACAACACGCCCCCGTCGAGCATCTCCAGAATCTCACCGAGCATCTGCCCCAACCGCTCAGGGCTCACCTCGAAAAGGTCGAACGCCCGGTACTCCACCCCCGGATGAGCCTCAGCCACCGCCTGCGGGTCGCGAACATCCGCCTTCCCCATCTCCAGGAACCGCCCACCCCGCGGCAACAACCCGAGAGAGGCGTCAACGAACTCACCCGCCAACGCGTCCAGCACCACATCCACACCCGCACCGCCGGTCTCCCGCGCGAACACCTCCGCGAACTCCAAGTCACGCGACGACGCGATCCGCTCACCCGGCACACCCAACGCCCGTACGGCATCCCACTTCGCCGGACTCGCCGTCGCATAGACCTCCGCACCCAGATGAGCGGCGATCTGCACCGCCGCCATCCCCACACCGCCCGCCGCGGAATGCACCAACACCCGCTCCCCGGCCGCCAACCCGCCGAGGTCCACCAGCCCGTAATAGGCGGTCAGGTACACCACCGGCACCGCGGCCGCCTGCTCGAACGACCAGCCCTCGGGCATCGGCGCGACCATCCGCCGATCCGCGATCGCCGCCGTACCGAACGACTCGAGGATCAGGCCCATCACCCGGTCACCGGCCGCCAGGTCCGTGACCCCGGGACCGGTCTCCAGGACGACCCCCGCCGCCTCACTGCCCAGCGGCGCGTCACCCGGGTACACGCCCAACGCGATCAGCACATCACGGAAGTTGAGCCCCGCGGCCCGCACCGCGACCCGGACCTCGCCCGCCGCCAGCGGACGATCGGCACCGGACGGAACCAGCGCCAGGCCCTCCAGCGATCCCTTCGCGACCGACGCCAACCGCCACGGCCCCTCGGCGGGCACGGTGGCCCGCGTCAGCCGGGGTGCCAGCACCCGTCCCTCGCGCACGGCCACCTGCGGCTCGTCGAGCAGGGCCAGCGTGGCCCAGTCCGGCTCCGCCTTCCCGCCGACAGCCTCCAGGTCCGACTCCGGGTCCGACTTCGGGTCCGACTTCGGGTCCAGGGCCGGGTCCAGGTCCACCAGCACGAACCGCCCCGGGTGCTCGGACTGCGCGCTGCGCACCAGACCCCACGCGGCAGCCGCCGCCACATCCGGCGCCTCCCCACCGGTCGCGATCGCACCCCGCGTCACCAGCACCAACCGCGCACCCGACAACGCATCCGCGGCCAGCCACCCCTGCACCAGCTCCAGCGTCCGCGCCGCCACCGCACGTGCGGCGTCGGCTTCGTCGCCAGGACCTGACGTGGCACCGACCGTGGCGACCACCACGTCCGGCACCGCCGCGCCCGCGGCCAGGGTCGACTCCAGGGCGTCCAGATCCGCGTAGCGCTCACCGGGGCCGGCCGGTCCGCCGAGCAGGGCCACCGGCACCAGGGCCGGCACCAACCCGGCGTCGTCCGCCGCCCGGACCGGGACCCACTCCACCGTGAAGAGGCTGTCCTGCCCGTTGCCCTGCGCGCGTTCGAGCTGCGCCTGGTCGACGGGACGGAAGGCGACGGCGTCCACCGCCGCGATCACGGCCCCCGAGTCGTCGGCCATGTCGATACGGAACGCGGAGTCGCCCGTGGGGGTGAGCATGACCCGGGCCCGCGGCCCGGACGCCGGCCCGGTCCTGATCCCCGACCACGCGAAGGGCAGGCCCACCGGGGAGCCGGCCTGCATCTCCAGCAGGCTGCCGTGCAACGCGGCGTCCAGCAGCGCCGGGTGGATGCCGAACCCCTGGCCGGAACCGGCGTGGTCGTCCGGCAGGACCACCTCGGCGTAGACCTGCTCGCCGTCGCGCCAGGCCGCCTGCAAGCCCTGGAACAGCGGCCCGTACTCGTAACCGGCCTCCGCCAGCCGCTCGTACAGCCCCTCGACCGGCACCGCGACGGCGCCCTCCGGCGGCCAGTACGCGGGGAACGGCACCGCGGGAGCCTCGACCTCCGAGCCGAGCTTGCCGCGGGCGTGGCAGGTGGGCTGGGCGGCGGCCTCCTGCCCACCGCTCTCACCCGGCGCCGTGTAGATCGCGAGGTCACGGCGTCCGTCCTCGTCCGGCGCTCCGACGGTGACCTGGAGATCGAGCGCCGCGCCCTCGGCCAGCAGCAACGGAACCTGCAACACCAGTTCCTCGACGACCGGGCACCCCGCGCGCGCCCCCGCCGCCAGCGCCAACTCCACCAGCGCGGCCCCCGGCACGATCACCATGCCGAACACCGCGTGATCGCGCGTCCACGGCTGGGCCTCCTGCGATACCCGCCCGGTGAACACCCACTCGTCACGGTCGCCGACCCGCACCGCGGCCGACAGCATCGGATGCCCGAACCGCGCCAACCCAGCACCCGCCAGGTCCCCGCCCCCGGCCCCCACCGGCAGCCAATACCGCGACCGCTGGAACGCATACCCCGGCAGATCAACCCGCCCGGCACCCGAACCGGCAAAGAACGCGGACCAATCAACCTGTACGCCGGCCACATGCGCCTCAGCGAGCGACATCGCGAACCGACCCGGACCACCCTCACCACGCCGCAACGACCCGATCACCCGAACCCGATCACCACCCTCCACCTCACCGGCCGTCTCCGACACCGCAGAAACCAACACCGGATGCGGCGACATCTCCACAAAGAACCCCGCACCCTCCGCCACCAACTCCCGCACCGCACCCTCAAAACCCACCTGCCCACGCAAATTCCTGAACCAATACCCCCCATCCAACATCTCCGTCCCCACAAACCCACCCACCGCCGTCGAATAGAACGGCACCCGCCCCGAAACCGGCACAAGAGGCGCCAACACCTCCAACAACGCCTCCTCCATCACCCCCACCTGAGCCGAATGCGACGCATAA
>NZ_JBFBIV010000164.1:0-180 GCF_040702025.1 Streptomyces sp. NPDC088194
CGTGCTCCCCGCGCGAGCGGGGCTGTTCCCGGCACCGCGTCCGGCTACCGGGCTGAGGCGTCGTGCTCCCCGCGCGAGCGGGGCTGTTCCCGGCACCGCGTCCGGCTACCGGGCTGAGGCGTCGTGCTCCCCGCGCGAGCGGGGCTGTTCCCGGCAGGTTACGGAAGCAGCCATCCGGTC
>NZ_JBFBIV010000164.1:280-11444 GCF_040702025.1 Streptomyces sp. NPDC088194
GACGGTGCTCCCCGCGCGAGCGGGGCTGTTCCCGGCAGGTTACGGAAGCAGCCATCCGGTCGACGGTGCTCCCCGCGCGAGCGGGGCTGTTCCCGGCAGGTTACGGAAGCAGCCATCCGGTCGACGGTGCTCCCCGCGCGAGCGGGGCTGTTCCCGTCGCCCTGTTCCTGCACTACGCCGCCCGCACGTGCTCCCCGCGCGAGCGGGGCTGTTCCCAACCAGGGGCGGGTGTTCGTCAAGCGCAGCACGTGCTCCCCGCGCGAGCGGGGCTGTTCCCATCACCGGCTACTCGGTCGCCCAACCGGGAGAGTGCTCCCCGCGCGAGCGGGGCTGTTCCCCGTCGCGACCGAGCGCTTCATCGTCGGTCACCTGTGCTCCCCGCGCGAGCGGGGCTGTTCCCGGGCCTGGCGACTTTCGAATGTGAGACACGTCGTGCTCCCCGCGCGAGCGGGGCTGTTCCCGCGTCGGTGATGATCTGGCCCTGCTGCTTCGAGTGCTCCCCGCGCGAGCGGGGCTGTTCCCCGTCAGCGTCGCTGCGGGTAGGGAAGATCCCAGTGCTCCCCGCGCGAGCGGGGATGTTCCCTGGCTGACCCCCTGGCAGAAGTCCCGTACTCCCTCCGCCACGCGTGCATGTCTCTGTGGCTCAAGGCCGGGGTCGATCCGGTGGAAGTCGCTCGCCGCGCCGGACACAGTGTGACCGTGCTCTACCGCTTCTACGCGAAAGTCATCAAGGGGCGACAGGACGCGGACAACGCCCGCATCGCACGCGCTCTGACCAGCGGTGACACCGACGAGGACAACAGAGCGTAGCAGCGGAATCCGGCCCGTGTATGGCCCGCACGGTCTGATCGCGGCCGGGATACCGGCGACCCACAGTGAGACAGACAACAGCAGAGCGGGTGCCCCGAACCTCGGGGCACCCGCTCTGACCTGCTCAACCAACTACCTCTGCGGAGGCTGTGGGATTTGAACCCACGGTGACATCGCTGCCACGACGGTTTTCAAGACCGCCCGGCGAGCCCGAGACACAGTGGTCCTGAGCTGCGTAATGCTCCCGACAACCGGCCGCGATCCTTCGCACGGGCCACAGGTTGACCACGGCGTACGCCCAGCCAACATGAACCTCGTCTGCACCTCTCGCTGCATAAAACCGCAGACCACGGATGTGGCCCCGCGCATGCGGAGCTGCTCCCCCGAACAAGAAGACGATCGCCGCATGCCAGCAGTGGTCTCCACCGAGCGGGGCCGCTCCCGGTCGTGGGTGGATCACAGCGTCTCGCCAACGTGCTCCGCGACCGCAGGACGAGGCAGCGGACCTGGGGCGAGTCGGCCAATGTCTCAATATTGGAACAACCGCTGCATGCGTCGAGTGAAGGAGTGATCGCGAGCATACCCTGTGTGACCATAGGCAAATCTCACCCCTAGGATCACTGATGACAACATTCGGCTATCGTCTCTTTTCGTTCGAGGTATTCCCGGGACTCAGGCAAACTAGCGTAAAACTTAACGATTGCAACGGCGAGTCCTACAGTGATATCGCCGAGCGCCTGCTCAAGACACTGACTGCGGGAATTACCGTGGGCGATCCTTCCGAACCGGGGCAAATAAAAATCGCAACAGAAGGATCGCTTGGCGCTCCAGCAATCCGAGTTGAAGATGTCTATATAGAAGGGAACACACTCCGGGGAAGACTATGGTCGGGAAAGATAGGAAGTCACGAAAAGGCTCTGGGAGAAGATGCTGACTCCGACTCTGACATCAAGGAGAAAGCGGCAAGCAACATTTTCAGATTCATTTTCGCATTTCCGGATGATGGAAATCTTGGCATTCTTGCCATGGAAACAATTAGCCGGTCATGCCCAGCACCGTTCCTGGCAAGGTGGCTTCAAAAGAAGTCCCGAGATGAAGCGTCACAAACCTCGCCAAGCAACCGCTGGTGGCGTATCAAGGTGGCTCCCTTGGCCGACGAAGAACGCCTTGAAGAAATGATTCGCGAAGGACTCGCGCAAAAGCTGGTCCTAGTAAAGAACACAATCACTGCGGGAAGCACTCGCGAAGTTCGCGAGATTGAGATCAAGGGTTCGCTCGCCGTCTCGGGAAAGCTAGACCAAGTCGTACAGGTCGTTCAGGGGTGGCGTAGACGTTACAAGGAGTCCGAGAACTCAGAAGCGACGCCCGTCTCGACAGCCCAGGGCGTACAGGAGCTTGCGGCGATCATGGGCCCAGAGATCGCGAACCTGGATCTTGATGACGGATGGGTCGAAATCGAAGATCCGGATGGGCAGATCAAACGCGTGCGACCTGGCCAGATGGCCGATGTCTTCACTTATCGGCTGTCTGAGAATATCCCTGTTGTCACAGCCTCCTTCTATGCTGAGGTCAGAGAGACGGCAGTGGCACTCCAGCCTGCGGCGAAGATTGCCATCGACTGGCCCGTCTCCTGAAACAGGGGGAGGCCCGCAGTGTCCGCACGGTTCAACGTCCTGCCCGTCCTGCGCGGCCACTGGAAAGGTCTAACAGACGGACGACGTGCAATCCATAGAGGGGATAAGGTAGCTCGATCTTCCATAGGGATTCCTCTGGCCGTCTTCCTTCTGATGTATTTGAGAGATGGCAAGCTAGCCTCACCCGCCCCGCTACTAACTGGAGTCTCGCTTCTTGCGGGCGGAATGCTAAGCGCATTCACCCATCTATCAAGTCTTCGCCTCAGAATCACCGACTGGGATGGCGCTGGAGGCATCAGCAGATTCGAAGTCGAAAGAAGAATGCTCGATGAAACCGCCGCCCACCTCTTGACCGGCTCCCTACTCTGCGCAATCGACGCAGGCTCTCTCGTCGTCGGCATGAATATCAGTCTCTCCAAGAGCGGGCATCTTTACGGATTTTGGGCCGCCCTTTCCACTGCACTGAGTTCTTACATCCTGGTAATTTTCATTTTTGTCATTCCACGCCTATATTCGGCATATGTTGAGATCAACGGCGTTGGTGGCGAATTGAGCGGATTCACGAAGAAGAAAAGACGCCGGTAAATAATCGGCCCAATTTTGGCCGCCGCTCCGCTGGTAGACGCCCAATGAATGACGGAGAAATCATGGCCAACGTCGCCGCATAGCCAAAACCAGCGGAGGCGAGGTGTCAGGCATAACAATTAGCCTACAGCAATGATACGATGCTTTGGTGCGAATTGGGATGTCCTAACTTTCACGCCGTGTTGGCGGCAACAGCAAATCCCGCTCCGGGTGAGTCTCTCCAGTAACAGAACCGCTGACGCCCAGGTCCACCCGGGCGGTTTCGTGGAAGGCATTGATCGCCGCGAAGACGGCGCGGTTGCGGGTGCGCCAGTCGTCCAGGGTGCCGGGGGTTTTGCCGGTGGCCTGCCAGTCGACTTCCAGGGTGGTCGCGTTCAGCGCGTGGGCAGCTTCGATGACCTCGTCGCCGGCCAGGAGCATGATGCGTTCGAAGGCGCGGCCGCGGAGGTGGGTGGCTTCGTAGAGGTCGGCGCGCTGGCGGGACTCGGGGTCGTCGCTGACGCGGATGCCCTCGCGGTGTTCGTACAGCTCGACGGCGAGGTAGACGGCGGCGCGGACGCGGTCGATGTAGTTCTCGTACGCTTCGAGCTTCTTCGTGTCCCAGCGGGTGAGCAGCTCGCGGCGGATGCGCTGGCGCTCGGTCCAGTAGTTGGTGACGTAGGTCGTGAGGGCGCCCAGGAGGACCGCGGCGATGGTCAGCAACTGCTCGGACGTGCTCAAACCCACCCCCGGCCAAGAGTCGTAAAGACGTCTTGAGGATTTTAGGAGGGTGGAGGGAGGCGAGGGGGCGGTTCCGGGGCATCCGGCCTGTGGGGCTCTGGGGCGCCGCAGGTGGCCGCCCGTAAGGTGGGGGCCTGGCGGCGTGCGGAGGAGCGAGCGGATGAGCAACCCCACTACGGAGGCCCTGGTCACCCTCGGCCGCTGGTACGTACGCAACGCGCCCTGCACCCTCGGCAAGGGCCCGCTGGCCGGCCGCTGGCTGAACCCGCACCTGCGGGACGAGCCGCGCAAGCGCGTCACGGAGACCGTGAGCGGCGCGCGCTTCGCCGCGGACACGCAGGACCTGATCCAGCGCTACCTGTACCTGTTCGGCACGTGGGAGCCGCGGATGACGCACTGGCTCCGCAACCGCCTGGGCCCAGGGGACACGTACATCGACGTCGGCGCGAACATCGGCTACTTCAGCGTGCTCGCCTCGCAGCTCGTCGGCCCCACCGGCCATGTCGTCGCCATAGAGGCGTCGCGCCCCTTCCTGGACCGGGTCGAGCAGAACGCGCGGCTCAACGGCTGCACGAACATCCGCGCCGTACACACGGCCGTCTCCGACAAGGACCAGACGCTCACGTTCATCCTTGCCAGCTCGGCGAACATGGGCGCCAACAGCATCGTCCCCTGGGACGGCCCGACGGAGTCCGTCTTCGACATCGAGGCGCACCCGCTCCCCGACGTGCTGACCGACGAGGAGATCACCCGGGCCCGGGTCGTCAAGGTCGACGTCGAGGGCGCGGAGGGCAGCGTCGTACGCGGCATGGCGCCCATGCTCGAACGGCTACGGCCCGACGCCGAGGTCACCGTCGAGGTCACTCCGGAGCGTATGGAACAACTCGGCGACTCCGTGGAGGAGTTGCTCGACACGATGCGCGGTGCCGGCTTCCACGTGTACCGCCTCGCCAACGAGTACGCCGCCGCCACCTACCCGACCGCCCTGCGGGGAGCCTCCGCCGTACCGGTCCGGTGGCGCGGACCGGTCACCGGCGAGAGCGACCTCGTCTTCTCACGCGTCGACGCGGAAACGCTGCCCTGAAGTGGACGGGCAGGACTGGGGCGCACCCCCAGGACCCGACCGTAGGAGAACAGGACGGACGGGCATCGTTCCGGCTCTCCCGGACACGCGCCCTCACCCGGCTGCGGTCCTTGCTCTCCGGGCTGATGCCGGCAGACTCCAGCCGCGACACTATGGCTGTGGACGCCAACAGTGAGGTTTTCGATCAGCAGCAGTCCATGCCTCCGAGACCAGTTCTTCCGGACATGGCCGCAGCACGCAGTCGCGGGCCCGCTGACACTGTCGACGCGCGTTGGCAGTCTCTACGACTCGCCTGGCAAGGGCGCTACGCCGCCCACCAGGTCCGCTCACCCGGGCGCCCGTATCCGGGCATCGTCCCTCTCCTGGACGCCGCTGCCGCTCAACCACGACTCCGGCGGCTGTTCCCGTTCACCAGCCACTTCACCCTTCTCTTCAGCAGTTCCACCAGCTACCCCTGGTCCGTGCAGGCCGGATCGATCGAGCCCCGGCACAATGGACGGTTCACCGTGCGCCGACGCGATCCCTTCGCCGTAATCGGTGAAGTCGACACCGCGGAGGAGGCGGTGGCGCTGGTGCTTGAACTACTGCCCACCGGCTCCGATCCCGTGATCAGCGCCTGTACGGACGATGGCGCGTGACGACGATCGGCAACCCGTTGGGACGCTCGGAGACGCAGCCTCCGGCCTGATCCACAGTGCAGGCCCGCAGCCGTCACCAAACGGTTCGCACCACGCCGGCGCGCTTCCCCGCACGACGGCTCAGACGCTCCTCGGCCGTGGCGGAAGCGTCAGTTGCCTGCTCGCCTGCCGCTTCCGCCCGGTACGCGTTGGCCGCCGTCTCGATCGCGCCGAGAGAGGAGTCCGGGGGAAGGGCGGCGGCGAGCAGAAGGTCGTAAGCGAGGTGGGCGAGTGCGGTGGTTCCGGGCTCCGTGCCGTGGGCGCCGGTGTGGTGGCTGGTGAAGTGGACGGCTGGGCTCTCGTCGGCGAACCTCATGACGCGCAGCGCGCCGTCCATGGCGGTCGGATGCGGGGTGGCGGCGAAGGGCAGGACGTTGAGCGTGACGCGCTCACTGCGGACGAGCGCGGCGAGGTGGTCGAGTTGTACGGCCATGGCGGCGGGGCCGCCGAGCGGTCGGCGGAGGGCGGTTTCGCCGAGGACGGCGGCGTAACGAGGTCCGTGCGCGTCGAGAAGGACGGGCGTGCGCGACAACCGCGCCTCCCAGCGGTGGCGTTGGACACGGTCGGAGAGTACGTGCCGGTAGGCGTCGGCGGCGGCCAGAGCATAGGCGTCGGTCTGGAGCAGACCGGGGATGAGCGCGGCGTCCCACTCATGAATGGCGACGGCGAGCCGTTCCCACTCGGCAAGCGGGGTGCGGCTGGCAGGCCTGGGGGCGGAGCGGGCGGCTTCGAGGTTGCGCTCGAAGAAGCCACCGGTGTCGAGGAGTCGGTCCAGGGGGCCGGCCAACTCGTCGGGCAGTCGTCGCTCTCCCTGCTCGATCCGGGCGAGGAAGGACATGTCGATGTGCAGCCTGGCCGCCAACTCCGCAAGGGTCAGCCCCTTCCGCTCCCGGTAGTGCCGCAACTCCGCGCCGTACAGCGCTCGCGCAGACAGCGTGGTGTCCAGCTTCTTCGCCGCGAAGTGGCCGGGATTGGCCATGACAAAGCTCCTTACGGGGTGAGTGATTACGGTGCATCCGTCCGCCCGCCACCTCGCCGGGGATGGAGCGCGGTGGCGGGCGGACGGCATCGCTACCCGGTGGCCGATGACGAGCTGCGAGGCAGGCTTCGGCGCGGGTGAGTGCGAGGGAGGCGCCGGCGGTTCAGGCGCAAAGTCCTGCTCCTGCTCCGATCGGACGGGCCGATGCGATGCCTGCGTTCCGAACGGGATAGGCGGAGTTCCGCGCCCGGGCGAAGTGGTGCGGCTCTCAGGACCGCTGCGTGTCCTCGCAGTGGTGAGCGGCCCAATCCTCCCGGGCGGCAACGAGCCGGGGCAGTACGTCACCTTCGAGGTAGTCGGCGTGGGTACGCAGCTTCGCGGCCAGCTCGGCGAGGGCGACCGGCTCAAGACCGATCGCCCAACAGTCGGGCCCGACCTGGACGTTGACAACCGGCACAACGGACTCATCGGGCGCTTCGGAGTCCGAATAGGGGTGGCACGCGATCTCGCCGTGAAGGGACTCGATCTCGTGGGCTCGACGGGCTCCGCCCTCACGGGTGAAGGCCGTCAAGGTCACGCCTCGGAAGGCACAGCGGTGCCCGACGTCGACCAGCGTGACGTGAAGATTCTCAGGGTCGAGACCGGTGTCGCTGGGGTCGTCCTCCGCCCAGTCTGGGAGGTAGCCGTGCGCGGTGATGCCGTTGGTCGTGGAGATCTTCCACGTACGTGGCTGGTCCGTCGTACATAACGAGGCAGCCGTAGCGCCGATGCTCATCGTTGAAGTCCCTTTCCATGGTCGAGGTGTGGCGGTGCGAGAGGGAAGCCGCTGACTCAGCAGGGGAGCCGCGCTCAGGACGCGTTCCACCGATCGATCGCGCGGTCGGTGAAGGACTGGACGGCCTGCAAGAGCCGTACGGCGTCGACCTCGTCGTCCTCATCCGGCGGCGGAACCCGTTCCCCGCGGCTCTCCGCCACGCGCAACACGTCCGCGAGGGCCATGCACAGGTGGGAGACCATCGCCCGCAAGTCGCTCTCGGGCGGCACCCGTTCGCCCGTGTACTTCCGCACGTTCTCCAGCAGGTCCCTGCTCATGCCGAGTTGGACCGCTTCCAAGTTGTCCGCGAGCCGGGACAGGAACGACGAGCCGTCGGCGTCGGTGTCCAGGAAACACGGCTTCCCATCGACGCCCAGCCACGGCAGGAGCCGCATCATCGCGTCGCCTCCTTCGCATCGGCCGTCGTGGCCCCTACCGGCCCTACGGTGAAAGCGACTTCGGCACGATCGCCGGGCAGTACCACGTGGACGCAGGCGACCGTTCGGCCGTCGTCGGCCATGACCGTCCGGTGGATGGCGAGCACCGGCGTACGAGCGGTGATGCGCAACGACTGTGCTTCCGCACCGGTGGGGAACCGGGCGGTGACCTGGTCGAAGCTGCTCACCCCCGTACCGCCGGCCGCCGACGCGACCGCGAGGCCGCCGAGGATGTCGTCGCCCCAGGGCGAGGAGCCGGCCGGAAGCGCCCGGCCGCCCGACACCGCGTGCGGCACGTGGACGTGCGCGAGGGCTTGCGGCGCGTCCTCCCGGTGGCTGAGGCACACGTACTCGGTGATTGGTTCGTCGGGCGATCCGCCCAGGTGGGCGGCGAGTTCGCTGGTCGCCTTACGGTCGACGGCGCTGACGATGACGTCAAGGGGACCGGTGCCGGTGCCGACGGGGTACGTAAGGCGTACGGCCGGCCGGCAGACGAAGTTGCCGCGGCCCTGGAACTTCGCGACCAGGCCCTCGGCCCGCAACACTTCCAGCGCATCGCGGAGGGTCGGCGTACTGACGTGGTACCGCGCGGCGAGCCGCGTCTCAGGGGGAAGCCGCTCCCCCACGGCGTACTCCCCCGCGATGATCAGTCGGCGCAGGTCGTCGGCGACGACCTGGTGGCGCGCGGTCACGGTGCTGCCGTAAGTCCGGGCCCACGACCGCACCAGCGTCGGCTTTCGGCGGCGAGGACGTACGGGCGGACGAGCGCGCTCTCCTCGGCGCGGATGAGACTCCAGCGCGGAGCGGCTTGCCCCGTGCGGAAGGCCGAACCGGCGGAGGACGACACGGCAATCGGCGCCAACGTGGCTCGCGGAAGGGGCCGTTGCCTGTGCCGTCCGGCGGGCGGGAGAAGCTGTCGCGCGAACCACGCGGCAACTCGGCTGAAGAGATGGGTCATTGGATCAGCTCCTACGGTTCAGGGCGTTCCCGGCGAGGCGTGGCGTGGCGTGCCGCGCCGGGGTCTGTCCGCACGACCGCCCACAACTGGCGTCCGCGCGAGGTGCTGTCGGCAAAGCCGAACCGGTCGGCCGTTTCGAGGACCGCCAGAAGCTCCCGCCAACTCCCCGTGGGGAAGTCCGACGGCACCCGCGCCTCGATCCGCGCGTGATCGCCGCCGTCCGTCCGTTCGGGCCTCAGACCCAGGGCAACCAGGCGCGCGCAGATATCGGCAATGCGTGCTTCGGGTGGGGGCACAAGACGGTCCTCCGTTGCCAACCAAGCACTCTCAGTGAAGCTAGTTCACTAGATTAGAGCTAGTGGACTAGATTGTCCACATGCCTGATCAGCCGCCGTATCTCCGGATCGCGGACGCCCTCCGCCAGCGCATCGCCGACCAGGAGTGGACCCCGGGCGACCGCCTGCCCTCGCGCGCCGACCTCGCCGCCGCGTACGGCGTCGGCGACAACGTCATCCGCCGCGCCCAGGAACTGCTGATCTCCGTGGGCACCCTCGAAGGCCGCGCCGGCTCCGGCACGTACGTGGCCGCGCCGCGCGAGAAGTTGAGGATCGTCCGTTCCCTCTACCGCGAGCAGACCGGGGGCTCGCCCTTCCAGTCCGACATGGCGGCCCTGGGCCGGCGCGGCAGTTGGGAGAGCCGCACCGATGCGAAGGTCCCGGCTCCCGCCGAGATCGCGGCCCGACTCGGCCTCGCCGAGGGCGACTTGTGCGTCCGCACGGCCTACGAATTCCTCGCCGACGGCAAGCCCGCCCAGCTCTCCACGAGTTGGGAGCCGTACGCCCTCACGGCGGGGACGCTGATCGTCCTCCCCGAGGGCGGGCCGTACGCAGGACTCGGCGTCGTCCGCCGCATGGCCGAGATCGGGGTGACGGTCACCCGGGCGGTGGAGCAACCCTCACCGCGGGTCGTGACCGCCGAGGAAGCGGCCCTCCTCGGCGTCCAGAAGGGCACCCTGGCCACACACATCCAGCGCACCTACTACGCGGAAGACGGCCGCCCCGTCGAGACAGCGGACATCGTGGTGCCCGCGAACCTGTGCGAAGTCGTCTACGAGGTCCCGGTCGGCTCATAACGATGTCCAAAACTTGGAACGCCGACAGGCGAGCGGGTGCGACAGTGCTTCGCAGAACCCCGCGAGACTGAATATGACCGATTTCCGGGAAGTGAGTAAAAACACGCGCCGGCCGCGGTAAACGTGCAGGTCGCCAAGTGTGCTCCCCGCGCGAGCGGGGCTGTTCCCCTCTGTTTCCCTCTTACCAAGGCGCTCGCCGGTGTGCTCCCCGCGCGAGCGGGGCTGTTCCCCTCTGTTTCCCTCTTACCAAGGCGCTCGCCGGTGTGCTCCCCGCGCGAGCGGGGCTGTTCCCATCTCCTTCATCCAGTGGCGCATGAGATAGATGTGCTCCCCGCGCGAGCGGGGCTGTTCCCGGGCAGGTCCAGGCCCGCGTGCGGCTGGTGGAGTGCTCCCCGCGCGAGCGGGGCTGTTCCCATTCTCGCAGTGTTCCAGGATCTCCGAGACCAGTGCTCCCCGCGCGAGCGGGGCTGTTCCCATGGTGTTCCAGCACGACAAGAACGCCGCCGCGTGCTCCCCGCGCGAGCGGGGCTGTTCCCCGCCTGGTGACGGTCGACGTCACGGCCAGGAAGTGCTCCCCGCGCGAGCGGGGCTGTTCCCGCGGCCCGCTCCGCGGCCTCCAGGCCCTCGTGGTGCTCCCCGCGCGAGCGGGGCTGTTCCTCCCGCCCGGACCACGTGCTCCTCCGTGAGGAGGTGCTCCCCGCGCGAGCGGGGCTGTTCCCCTACGACGGGGCTGATGTAGAGGGAGGAACTACGTGCTCCCCGCGCGAGCGGGGCTGTTCCCTGGGGTTGGAGTCGCTGTGCGCCGGGCAGAGCGTGCTCCCCGCGCGAGCGGGGCTGTTCCCTGGATACGGGTGGCGCGCGAAGCGCAGCACGGGTGCTCCCCGCGCGAGCGGGGCTGTTCCCCGGCCGGCACGCGTGCCGCCCCTGCCAGGACAGTGCTCCCCGCGCGAGCGGGGCTGTTCCCGCCGACGACCTCACCAGCAGCGCCGTCTGATGGTGCTCCCCGCGCGAGCGGGGCTGTTCCCCACACCCCACCAGAACGGAACCCCGTGACCAGGTGCTCCCCGCGCGAGCGGGGCTGTTCCCTGCCGCCTGGCCCACCGGAAGTGCAACAGCAGGTGCTCCCCGCGCGAGCGGGGCTGTTCCCGGCGTGCGGCTGCCGGTGTCGGCGCCGCGCATGTGCTCCCCGCGCGAGCGGGGCTGTTCCCCGCGCCGGCCGCGGGGACCAGGTCGTAACCCGGTGCTCCCCGCGCGAGCGGGGCTGTTCCCGGCGTGCGGCTGCCGGTGTCGGCGCCGCGCATGTGCTCCCCGCGCGAGCGGGGCTGTTCCCCGCG